>NZ_LN831024.1:6210000-6316979 GCF_001457615.1 Pseudomonas aeruginosa
TCGCCCTCCAGACTGGCCGGCGGCGCGGCGAAGCGCTCCGCGCCGATGAACCAGTTCTTGCGCGCATGCCTTGCCCGGTAGGGGCTGGGGCAGATCCACTGGATACCGCCGCACCAGCGCTCGGCGAGCGCTTCGGCGGCAGTGCCGCGCAGCCCCAGGAGCAGCGAACGCCAGGTGCGCGGACGCTCGCCGGCCACCTCCTCGATTACCTCGACCTCGACGCCGGCTTGCGCCGCCTCGAGGCACAGCCGCTCGAACGCCTTCGCCACCGCCAGGCAGCATTCCGCCGGCCCCTGGGCCGCGGAGAGTTGCAGCAGGATCATCGGCAGCACTCCCCACGGGTCTTGTAGGTCAGCACCGGCTTCAGGCGGGCGACCAGGCGCAGCAGGCCGGCTTCGAGCAGCGCGCCGACCACCGAGTCGATACCCTTGTAGGCTTCCGGCGCTTCCTCGTAGATCAGTTGGCGGTCGCCACAGATCACCCTGCTGCCAAGGCGCGTACGGCCCAACTGGTCGACGCTGAAGCGCGCCGCCAGACGCTCCCGACACTCGCCGCGCTGCCATTTGCGACCGGCGCCGTGGGCCAGGGAGAACAGGCTCTGCGCGCTCGGCACAGGCTCCACCAGGTAGCTGTAGTCGCCGCGCGAGCCGGGGATCACCAGCACGCCCTGGTCGGCCGGGGTGGCGCCCTTGCGGTGCAGCCAGCCGTCGACGCCATCGACCTGTGCCGGCGCCACCAGGTTGTGGTTGATGTCGAGCAGTTCCAGGCCGTCGCAGCGCAAGCGTTCGAGAATGCGCCGGGCGATGAGCTGGCGGTTACCCTCGGCGAAGCGCAGCGCATCGGCGTGGCGCGCCAGGTAGGCGGAAGCTTCCAGGCTGCCGTCGAGCAGGCCGGCGTGGCCATGCAGGCTGACCTGCTCTTGCAGGATCGCCTGGCCGAGACCGCGCGAGCCACTGTGCACCAGCAGTTGCAGGCGGCCGGCATCGAGGCCGAGGGCGTGCAGGGCGGCCTGGTCGAACACGGTCTCGACCTGCTGTAGCTCGGCGAAGTGGTTGCCGCCACCGATCGTGCCGAGCGCGCGCCAGTGCTCGCGGGCCGGTAGATCCAGGGCTTCGATGCAGTCGCTCCAGGTCTCGTCCAGCGGCAGGTCGAGATTGCCCAGGCGCTTTTCCAGTTTGTCCGCCGACAGCTTGCCGGGGGCCAGGCCGGTTTCCCACAGGGCCATGCCACAGCCGATGTCGTTGCCGACCAGCGCCGGATAGAAGCGACCGACGGAGAAGAACGCCGCGCCGACCGGATAGCCGCGGCCGGGATGCAGGTCCGGGAGACCGACGACGCGGCACATGCCGTCCAGTTCGGCGGTGGTTTGCAGTTGCTGGATCGCCTTGCCTTCGATCCAGGTGCTGTCCGAGGCGATCAGTGCGACGCCCGCGGACAAAGGCTTGATGTAGTTGCCCATAATCCAATCCATGTGATTGAAACGGTAGATCCGGGGGGCAGACCGAAGCCGAGCGGGCACTCGCGGAAGGGCGAAGGGCGTCTAACGGAGAAGTGAAAACCTGGGGAGCGGTGACCGCGGCAGCCGATGACCTCTCGCCGGAAGCTTGCGCGGACGCAAGGGCGGGAATCGTTCAGCGGTGCAGGGGGTCGAGCGGTAGGTTTCGGTGGCCGTTAGGCCAGGCGCAGCCTGCAAAGGGTAGAGAACTGAATCATCGATGTAACCTCCTTTGCGGTGCGTAAGTGGGGGAAATGAAGGGCGAATCCTAGGCGTTTCATTCCCACCGCGCAAGCCCCGGAAAGGCTTCGCGATGGAAATGAGCGGCGCATCACTGCGCCGAAAGAGCCTGCACGGCGCCGGGCACCTCGCTGTTCCAGCGCTGGTAGAGCGCCCGCAGCTCGCCGGACGCCGCCATCTGCCGTACCCGCGCGTCGTAGACCTCGCGCAGGAGCCGGCCGCTGGCGCTGTCGGCGAAGGTCATGAAGGACTCCTTGCCGGGCGGCAGTTGCGCGATCGGGTAGGCGTCGGCCGGCAGATGCGCTTCGCTGCGCTGCTTTTCCAGTTCGTCCGGCTCGTCGAGGAAGAAATCCAGCTCGCCGTTCTGGACCTGCTCGGTGCAACGCTCGGGGCGGACGCACTCGACCAGGGTGAAGTCGCGCTGCTCCGCGGGGATCAGGTTGTAGCTGTGGCGCCAGCCGACGCGCTTGCCGGTGAGGCTGGCGCGGCCGGAAAAGGGCGTCTTCGCCGCATGCATCACGCCGTGGTACTCGATGTCGATCGGCAACTGGGCGTACAGCTTGCCCTCAACGCCGGGGATCTCGCCCGGCACGCCATCGACCATGGAGCCCGCGGTCATCAGCTTGTTGGCGCGGTTCCAGGGCATGTTGATGAATTTCACGTCGAGCCCGTAGGGCGCATAGACCTGCTTCAGCAGGTCCCAGTACAGACCGCTGCCGTCGGCGTTGGTATAGCCTTCCCAGGCCGGCGCGGCGAAGGTCGCCTTGCGGATGTGCGCCTGCTCCAGGCTATCGCCCAGCGCATCGGCCTGAACCACCGGCGCTCCCCCTACCCCGAGCGCCAACACCGCTGCCGAGAGGCAGCCACTGATCCCCGAAAATCGCATCCGCACCACTCCTCTGTATCCCTCTAGACCGGGGCTTTTTAAAAGGTGCAAAGGATACCCTTCCTGTCGGCTAATTCCATGGCCTGTGGCGCAAACGCATGCATCGAACGGAAGGCGAAAAAATCTTCGCCGTTTCCCGGCGCGCACGCTTGAATGAAGGGTAGGCGCCCTGCCGCTCGGGCTGCCGAGACGAACTCCCGCGGGGGGCGCCTGTCCAAATATGACGTTCGTGTTACAACTCGCCTGAACGCTGCCTTTCCATCGTGGCCGTTGGCGCCGTTGTCCGGGCTCCGCGGCGCAACGCACGCGGAACCTGGCGCGAGGTTGGCCATTCGTCGTAGTGCCAGGGGGGCCACGCCATGCTGAAACTGCTCGACCTGCTCTCTGCCGTCGCCCTGCTGGTGTGGGGCACGCATATCGTCCGCACCGGAATCCTCCGGGTCTACGGCGCCGACCTGCGGCGCATCCTCAGTCGCAGCGTGGAAAAACGCCCGCTGGCGTTCGCCGCCGGCATCGGCGTCACCGCCCTGGTGCAAAGCAGCAACGCCACCGCCCTGCTGGCCACCTCCTTCGTCGCCCAGGGCCTGATGGCACTGGCGCCGGCCCTGGCGATCATGCTCGGCGCCGATGTCGGCACCGCGCTGATGGCGCGGGTGCTGACCCTCGACCTGTCGTGGCTTTCGCCATTGCTGATCTTCTTCGGCGTGATTTTCTTCCTCAGCCGCAAACAGACCCGCCTCGGCCAGCTCGGCCGGGTATTCATCGGCCTCGGCCTGATCATCCTGGCGCTCCAGCTGATCGTCGCCGCCGCCGAGCCGATGACCCAAGCCAAGGGCGTCAAGGTACTGTTTTCCAGCCTGACCGGCGACATCATGCTCGACGCGCTGACCGGCGCGTTGTTCGCCATGATTTCCTATTCCAGCCTGGCCGCCGTGCTGCTTACCGCGACCCTCGCCGCGTCCAAGGTGATCTCGCTGAAAGTCGCGCTGTGCCTGGTGGTCGGCGCCAACCTCGGCAGCGGCATCCTGGCCATGCTCAGCGCCACCGCGCAAAACGCCGCCGGTCGCCGGGTGGCCCTCGGCAGCCTGTTGTTCAAGGTCGCCGGCTGCCTGTTGGTGCTGCCCCTGGTGGGGCCGCTGGCGGACTGGATGGATCACTGGCAGTTCAGCACAGCCGAACTGGTGATCGCCTTCCACGTGCTCTACAACGCCGCGCGCTGCCTCGCCTGCCTGCCGCTGACCAACGCCATGGCCAGCTTCTGCACCCGTGTGATGCCCGACCGTGCCCTTCCCGACGACGTCGCCCGGCCGCGCCATCTCGACCCCGCCGCCCTCGACACGCCGAGCCTGGCGCTGGCCAACGCGGTGCGCGAGACCCTGCGCATGGGCGACACCGTCGAGCAGATGCTGAACAATCTGATGCAGATCATCCGCGGCGGCGATCCGCTGCTCGGCAAGGACATCCGCAAGCTCGACGACGACGTCGACGCCCTCTACACCGCGATCAAGCTGTATCTGGCAAGGATGCCGCGCGAGGACCTGTCCGAACGCGACAGCCGGCGCTGGGCGGAGATCATCGAGCTGGCGATCAACCTGGAGCAGGCCGGCGACATCATCGAGCACATGCTCGCCGCCGTGCAGGACAAGAAGACCTCGCGCAGCCGCTCGTTCTCCGACACCGGCCTGGAAGAGATCGGCACCCTGTACCAGCAGTTGGTCTCCAACCTGCGCCTGGGTCTCTCGGTGTTCCTCAACGGCGACCTCGACAGCGCCAAGCGCCTGCGCCGGGCCAAGCAGCGCTTCCGTCTGCAGGAACGGCGCTACGCCCATGCCCATGTCGACCGCCTGCACCAGCAGGTGGTACAGAGCATCGAGACCAGCTCGCTGCACCTGGACCTGATCAGCGACATGAAGCGTCTCAACTCGCTGTTCTGCGCCATCGCCTACGCCGTGCTGGACAATCCAGACGCGCCGAGCAGCGCGGCCGACGAGGGCACTCGGCGGGACGAGGACGACTGGGCCGACGAAGTCGACGACATGACCTCGGCGCCGCTGGCCGAGCCAGCGCTCGCCGAGGAGCGAGCGGAAACGCGCCGTTCGCGACATTAGCCGTTCTGCGGGTAGGTTCGTCATGAAGCATCCGCTATTCTCGGTATTTTCAGTTCCAGGCTCGGCCCATGCGTTCGTTGTCCACCCTGCTGCTGTTCTGCCTGCTCTGCCCCTGGTCGTACGCCGACCAGCGCAGCGAGGTCGAAGCCTTCCAGCTGGAAAACGGCATGGGCGTGCTGCTCAAGCCCACCGAGCAGCACCGGCACGTCTCGATCCGGCTGGTGGTGGGGGTCGGTTTCGCCGACTTCTCGTGCCGTGAAAAGCAGCTGCCGCACCTGCTCGAGCACCTGTTCTTCAGCGGCCTGGACGGCGGCGACGAGGCCGACCTGGAAGCCCGCATGCAGGCCCTCGGCGGACAATGGAACGCCTACACCAGCGAAGGCGACACCACCTTCGTCATCGAGGCACCTGCCGCCACCCAGCGGCAGGTCCTAGACCTGCTGCTGGACACCATCACCCGCACCGAACTGGACGAGCCGCGCATCGCCGCCGCCAAGCGAGTGATCGAGCGCGAAGGCGGCGGCCATTACTCGCACCTGCAGCGCTGGCTCGACCGCGAGAACCTGGGCCGTGGCGCCATGGACCAACTGGCGGTGGAACTGGGCCTGGCCTGCTCCCAGCGCGCGCCGCTGGCGCCGCTTGGCGCGGAGCAGCTGGAGCGGCTGCGCAGCGACTGGTACGTACCGGGCAACATGACCCTGATCCTGGTCGGTGACCTCGATCCGCGCCTGCCGGCCTATCTGACCCGGACCTTCGGCACCCTGGAAGACCACGAGCTCCCCGAGCGCCGCGAGCTGCCGGCGGCCAACGGGCATGCCGAGGCCAGGCGCACCCTGATCACCCGGCCATTCGGCGAGGGTGCGACGCTGCACTGGATCTATCCGGAGCCGGACGACGCCGACCCGGACGCCATGGTCCTGCTCCAGGCCTATATGAACGACGCGCTGTACGCCGACCTGCGTGTGCGTCGCGGACTCACCTACGGGCCATCGACCGATCGCCAGGTGTTCGCCAACCAGGGCTTCTTCAGCCTCGACGCGGATGTCGAGCGCAGCGACCTACCCGCCACCGAGGCCGCCCTGCGCGAGTTGCTCGACGGCATCCGCCAGCATGGCCTGGACCCGGGGCGTTTCAAGCGGGTGCAATTCGCCGAGCGCGCCAGGCTGGCCTGGAGCACCCAGGGCAACGCGGCGCTGGCGGACTATTACTGGGGCTCGCTGGCCGACTACGAGGACGGCCATTTCCCCAATGAGGAGCGCCGCCTGGCGAAGGTCAGCCTGCAACAGGCGAACGCGCTGGCGAAGCGGCTGTTCGACGGCGAAGGCTACCTGCGCATCGAAAAGCCGCTATTCGACGACGACATGCTCTACCCATTGCTGCTCGCCGCCGGTCTCCTGGCCAGCGGCCTGCTCTGGTTCGGCCTGCGCCGCCGGCGCGCCTGACCGGGCTACAGGGCCAGGCGGTGGATGACCTGGGTCGAGTCGTCCGGGTCGCGCTGGCCGACGAAGCCCAGTGCGCAACAAAGGTCGCGCATCGCCCGGTTGGCCGCCGAGTCCACCGAATACATCTGGCGGAAGCCGTTGCGCCGCGCCACGTCGATCAGATGGCGCATCAGCACGGCGTCGAGGCCCAGACCCTGGTAGTCGTCGGCGATGGTTACCGCGCATTCGCACTGCCCTTCCTCGCAGCAGGCGGCGTAGCGGCTGATACCGACCTCGCGCAGCTCACCGTCCTCGTGCACCAGGGCAACGAAGGCCATACTCTGCTGGTAGTCGATGTCCATCAGTTGATCGAGCAGCGCCGGGCTGGCTTCCTTGATCTCGCCGAGGAAGCGGAAGTGGCGGGTCGCCGGGGACAGCCGGTTGATGAACTGGCGTTCGCGCTCCCGGTCCTCCTCGCGCAGGGGACGGATCAGCACGTGGCGGCCATCGTCGAGGGACTCGACCCAATGGTCGCCCTCTACCGCCGCGAACGCGGAAGACCGGCTGGCATTTTGTACATTGGACATGATGCGATCTCCAGGAAGGGAAGGAAGTCGGTACAACCACTTCCTTCCTGTCTACGCGGTTTGGCGCAGCTCCGGTTGATCGACATCAACGCCGCCGCCGCAGCCCCGGCGGGAGCCGACGCACGGCATGCGGCGAAACGCCTCAGGCGTTGGCCAGCTCGGCCTCGGCGATCTCCTTGCCGCGCCGGCGGAACAGCACCAGGGTGGCGAGCAGCCCCAGCAGCGCCGCGCCACTGAGCCAGATGCCCGGGGCCGCGCGGTTGTCCAGGGTGTGGATCAGCCAGGTGCAGACCGCCGGGGTGAAACCACCGAAGGTCGCCGTAGCCAGGCTGTAGGCGAGGGAGAAACCGGTAGTGCGCACGTCCGCCGGCATCACCTCGGTCAACGCCACCACCATCGCGCCGTTGTAGCTGCTGTAGAGGAACGACAGCCACAACTCGACGCCGAGCAGGCCGGCGAAACTCGGCTCGCGGACCAGCCAGGACAGCGCCGGGTAGGCGGTCAGCAGTGCCAGCGCGGAGGCACCCAGCAACAATGGCTTGCGCCCGATGCGGTCGGAGAACGCGCCCATCACCGGCAGCCAGATGAAGTTGGACAGGCCGATGCACATGGTCACCAGCAGGCTGTCGAGGTCCGACAGTTGCAGTTCGTTCTTGCCGAAGGTCGGCGTGTAGGCGGTGATCAGGTAGAACGATACGGTGGTCATCACCACCATCGCGGTACCGGCCAGCACTACGCCGAAGTTCTGCCCGATGGAGCGCAGCACCTGCGACAGCGACGGTCGGTGGGTGCGCGCCTCGAACTCCGGCGTTTCCTCCAGCGAGCGACGGATGACGAACAGCGCCGGAACGATCAGGCAGCCGATGAAGAACGGCACGCGCCAGCCCCATTCGCCCATGTCCTGCGGGCTCAGCCACTGGTTGAGGAGCACGCCGAGCAGGCCGGCGAAAACCACCGCGACCTGCTGGCTGGCCGACTGCCAACTGACGAAGAAGCCTTTGCGTCCTGGCGTGGCGATCTCCGACAGGTAGACCGAAACCCCTCCCAGCTCGACGCCGGCGGAAAAACCCTGCAGGAGCCGGCCGAACAGCACCAGCAACGGCGCCGCCACGCCCAGCGTGGCATAGCCGGGAACGAAGGCGATCAGCAGGGTGCCCATGGCCATCAGGCCGAGGGTGATGATCAGGCCCTGGCGGCGGCCGTGGCGATCGATGTAGGCGCCCAGGAACACCGCACCCAGCGGCCGCATCAGGAAGCCGGCGCCAAAGGTGGCGAGGGACAGCATCAGGGAGGCGAACGGGTTGTCGCCGGGGAAGAAGGTCTTGGCGATGGCGGTGGCGTAGAAGCCATACACCATGAAGTCGTACATCTCGAGGAAGTTGCCACTGACCACACGGAAAATGGCGACACCTTTGGATTTATTAGAGGCCATGGGACACACACTCAGGCAGACACGGGGAAGCGGTCCATGGCGGCGTCGATGGCCACGCAGGCGGGTACGTCATCCATCGACCGAGTTGTAACCATATGTGTAAAAACTCCTGTCGAACAATCTAAAATTGCCCGAAAGGTGCGAATTGAAGGGGTTTGAAAGGCTGTCGAAAGCTTCGCGACCATCGGTCGGGAAAGCGACGCCTTTTTCCCTGGTCGACCTCCAGAAAGGAGAGCGGAGCCTCTGTCGGGCGAAGGAAACATTCGCCACGCGGCAGCTGTCCTTCGTTCATACCCAGGAAACCCGGCCGGGGTTATGCTGCGCGCCCCGGCCGGCTGGCCGAGCAGCTCCGATCGAGAACCCGCTGGTCCCCATGCCCAACCAACAACGCCCCATCCTCAAGGCCCGCCTGGAGCAACTGATCGCCCTGGTCGGCGGCCTGATGGCCCGCTATCCGCGCACCATCGCCCTGTTCGGCTTCTGTTCGGGCGTGTTCAGTTTCATCATGGTCGACCGGCAGAAGGGCTTCGCCCAGGTGCTGGCGATCATCATGCTGGTCAGTTGGGTCTGGTTGATCCTCGAGAACCTCCTGCGGGAGACCTTCGCCCGCCGCTTCGGCTGGGAGATCCCGGCGCCGCTGCTGCGCTACGCGACCCAACTGATCCACCAGGAAAGCCTGTTCTTCGTCCTGCCGTTCTTTCTCATCACCACCACCTGGAACAGCGGCCAGGCGCTGTTCACAGGGACGCTGGCCGCCGCGGCACTGATCTCCATCACCGATCCGCTCTACTATCGCTGGCTGTCCAGGCGTCGCTGGGTGTTCCTCGCCTACCACACCCTGACCCTGTTCGCGGTGTTGCTGACCTCGCTGCCGATCCTGCTGCACCTGACCACCCCGGAAAGCTACCGGTTGTCGCTGGGCATCGCCGTCGTGCTGTCCTTCCCCAGCCTGCTCGTGACCTTCCCGCTACAGCACTGGTGGCGCGGCTTCCTGCTTCTCGGCCTGACCCTGGCGGTGGGCCTGGCCGGATGGTTCGGCCGCACCTGGGTACCGCCGGCCACCCTGTGGCTGACCGAAGTGGCGGTGAGCAGCCAGTTCGACGACCAGAGCCGCACGCCCGGCGACAGCCTGGAGCAGGTCGGCGCCGCCCAGTTGCGCAGCCAGGGCCTGTTCGCCTATACCGCGATCAACGCGCCGCGCGGCCTCGACGAGCGCATCTATCACGTGTGGATGTTCAACGGGAAGGAGTTCGACCGCATCGCCCTGGATATCCACGGCGGCCGCAAGGAGGGCTACCGGGCCTGGACCCACAAGCAGAACTTCCCCGGCGACCCGGTCGGCCACTGGCAGGTGAAGGTACTCACCGAGGCCGGACAGATGATCGGCACCCTGCGCTTCGACGTCACCCAGTGACGTCGAAGCCTGGCGACCTCAGGCGAAGAACCAGTAGCACACGGCGATGGAGGCGATGACCCCGGCCAGGTCCGCGGTCAGCGCGCAGCCCACCGCGTGGCGCGCGCGCTGCAGGCCGACCGAGCCGAAATAGACGGCGAGCACGTAGAAGGTGGTCTCGGTACTGCCCTGCACGGTGGCGGCGACCAGCGCCGGGAAACTGTCGACGCCGTGGGTCTGCATGGTCTCCAGCAGCATCGCCCGCGCCGCGCTGCCGGAGAACGGCTTGACCAGCGCGGTGGGCAGCGCCTCGACGAAGCGGCTGTCCCAACCCAGCCCCTCGACCGCCCAGCGTATCCCGCCGAGTACCACTTCCAGCGCCCCGGAAGCGCGCAACACGCCAACCGCGCAAAGCATTGCGACCAGGTACGGCAACAGGTTCCTGGCGACGTCGAAACCTTCCTTCGCCCCCTCCACGAAGCTCTCGTAGACCGGCACCTTCTTCAGCGCGCCGACGATCAGGAACAGCACGATCAGGCTGAACAGCGTCAGGTTGCCCAGCAGCGAGGACAGCTGCGCCAGCGCGGTGGCCGAGAGCGTGCCGAGCACCGCCATGAAGCCGGCCAGCAGCAACGCGCCGGGGATCAGGTAGGCCAGCACCACCGGGTCCCACAAGCGCAGGCGCTGCATCAGCGCCACCGACAGCAGGCCGGCCAGGGTCGAGGCGCTGGTGGCCAGGAGGATCGGCAGGAATACCAGGGTCGGATCGGCCGCGCCCTGCTGCGCGCGGTACATGAAGATAGTCACCGGCAGCAGGGTCAGGGACGAGGCGTTGAGCACCAGGAAGAGGATCTGCGCATTGCTCGCGGTGGTGCTGCTGGGATTGAGCTCCTGCAACGCCTTCATCGCCTTCAGGCCGATCGGCGTGGCGGCGTTGTCCAGACCCAGGCCATTGGCGGCGAAGTTCAGGGTGATCAGGCCGATCGCCGGATGCCCCGGCGGCACTTCCGGCATCAGCCGGCGGAACAACGGACCGAGCAGCACCGCCAGGCGCTCCACCAGCCCGGCCTTCTCGGCGATGCGCAGGAAACCGAGCCAGAGCGTCAGGGTGCCGAACAGCAGGACCATCACCTCGACCGCCAGCTTGGCCATGGCGAACAGGCTCTCCACCATCGCCGCGAACACCGTCGCATCGCCGCCGATCAACCAGCGCGCCAGCGCACTCGCCGCCGCCACCAGGAAAAAACCCAACCACAAGCCGTTCAGCATTCAGAATCCCCCGCGTTGCGCGGATGATAGCGGCGCAGGCGGTGCCGGCGCCAGAAACGCCGAGGCCCCGGACGATGCCGGGGCCTCCTGGGCGGGAAGCCGCCTTATTCGAGGGTGGCCTGCTTGCCCTTGGCTTCGCCGACCGCCTGCCGCAGGTGCGGCAGCGAATCCCAGTAGCGCTGGCCCTTGGCCGCGTCGTACATGCCTTCCCACTTGGAGATGACCAGCACCGCGAGGGCATTGCCGATCACGTTGAGGGCGGTGCGCGCCATGTCCATGATGCGGTCCACGCCGGCGATGAAGGCCAGGCCCTCGAGCGGGATGCCGACGCTGCCCAGGGTGGCGAGCAGCACCACGAAGGATACGCCCGGCACGCCGGCGATACCCTTGGAGGTCACCATCAGGGTCAGCACCAGCATGATCTGCTGGCCGATGGACAGGTCGATGCCGTAAAGCTGCGCGATGAAGATCGCCGCGATGCTCTGGTACAGGGTCGAGCCATCGAGGTTGAAGGAGTAGCCGGTGGGCACCACGAAGCTGCTGATCGCCTTCGGCGCGCCGTAGGCTTCCATTTTCTCGATGATGCGCGGCAGCACGGTTTCCGAGCTGGCGGTGGAATAGGCGAGGACCAGGTCGTCCTTGAAGATGCGGATCAGGCGCATGATCGAGAAGCCGAACATCCGCGCGATCAGGCCCAGCACCACCAGGGCGAAGAAGACGATGGCCACGTAGACCAGGATCACCAGCTTGGCCAGCGGCAGCAGCGAGGCGAAGCCGAAGTTGGCGACGGTCACCGCGATCAGGGCGAAGACACCGATAGGGGCGTACTTCATGATCATGTGGGTGACCTTGAACATGGTCTCGGAAACGCCCTGGAACACCTTCACCAGCGGCTCGCGCAGGTCGTT
This sequence comes from Pseudomonas aeruginosa, assembly GCF_001457615.1. GTDB lineage: Bacteria > Pseudomonadota > Gammaproteobacteria > Pseudomonadales > Pseudomonadaceae > Pseudomonas > Pseudomonas aeruginosa. The sequence goes on from NZ_LN831024.1 coordinate 6,221,740, forward strand.
GGGCAGGCTCGACAGGCCGAGGCCGAACATCACCGAGAAGAAGATGATCGGCAGCATCTCGCCACGGGCGATGGCGGCGAAGACGTTGGAGGGAATCAGGTTGAGGATGGTCGCGATGAACGCATGGTCATGCTGCACTTCCTGGGTGGTCTTCTGGTACTGGGAAATGTCCACGGTACCCAGGGTGCTCATGTCGATGCCGGTGCCGGGCTGGAACAGGTTGGCCAGCAGCAGGCCGACGACGATGGCGACGGTGGTGACGATCTCGAAGTAGATGATGGTCTTCAGGCCGATGCGGCCAAGCTTCTTCGCGTCGCCGACGCCGGCGATGCCGACCACCAGCGAGGAAATCACGATCGGCACCACGATCATCTTGATCAGACGGATGAAGATGTCGCCGGCCGGTTGCAGCACGTTGGCGATCCACCAGGCCTTTTCGGCGCTGAAATGGTTGAGCACTGCGCCGACGGCGATACCGAGTGCCAGACCGATCACGATCTGCCAGGCGAGGCTTAGCTTGGCTTTACCCATGTTTCGTCACCCTTAATTCTTGTGGAAGTCGGGAGTCGCTCCAACGGGAGAGTCGCTCCCGACAGGCGAAAGGGCGCAATGATTCATGCGCTCCCCTACCCCGTCTAATGCCGTAAGTGACTGCCCCATGCCGAATCGGCATGAGAAATCACTAATGAAACGTCCGTCCCACAGGAGATTGCCCTTGATTTTCGTACAAGAACAGGGAGCGGAAGGCACTCCGTGCAAGGCCCGGGAGCCTCGTGCCCATCCTGGGAAGTTGAAAGTCGCTCATCATCGCTGCGATGGATGGTCGCAGGACACGCAAGGCCGTCCGGCACGCCATCGCCGGCTGTGGATAAGCGGCATTCTGTGGATAACCGCGCGGTAAAGCCCTTCTGGGAGGGCGCCTCGGAACGCGCGGGCGGTCGATTGTAAAACGACTCCGCCATCCACAGGCATTGATCGATATCAGGGAAGTTCGCGGAGTATCGCTGCGGAAGCCGACGCTCCGCCGGACGGCGGAGCATCGTACCCCTTCTATATATAGAAGCGCGCCGGAAGGCAGCGAGACATCGGTGGCTCCCCTCCGGCGCGTTTTCGCCTGGCCCGACCCCGAAGGAGGTACTCCCTGTACCCCTGGAACCCGCCGGATCGACCTCACCCAGCGCATCCCGGTCCCCTGGCCATGCCCCGCTGCGGGCGGGGCGGTGTCACGCAAGCCCGTTCCGCCTCAGTACCAGTTCGGATCGGCCTTGAGTTGTTCGTCGAGGATCTTCTGTACCGCCGGTTCCGGCTTGCCCAGCCAGCGGAAGCTGGCGTGCTTGCTCGGCGACTTGTCCTGCGGCAGCCCTTCAGGCACCTGCACGTAGAGCCCGTAGGCATGACTCTTGTCCCAATCGAAGGCGACCAGCAGGCGCTGGCCCTTGCAATCGGACTTCTCGCAGAGACCGCCAACCAGATACTTGTCGCCCTGGTCGTCGACGGCATGCATCGGCGTAGCGGTTCCCGAGAGATTCATCACCCAGTCGGGCAAGCGGCTCTCGTCTTCCACCAGGTTCTGCCAGGCCTTGCGGTATCCGGCATCGGTGCTCTGCAGTTCGTTCAAGCGGTATTCGCCGTCCCTGTCGGCCGCCACCGCCAGCGAACTGGCGGCGGCACCGAGCAGCAGTGCGTTCATCAGGTTACGCATGAGTCGCATCGCTTTCTCCTTGGCATCCGGCTAGCCGCGACGGCGTCCGAAGAAGAACGAGACCACGAAGAGCACCAGGAACAGCACGAAGAGGATCTTCGCGATTCCGGTGGCGGCACCTGCGATGCCACCAAACCCGAGGACGGCAGCGATGATGGCGATGATCAGAAAGGTGATAGCCCAACTAAGCATGATGTTTTCTCCTGTGTGCCTTCGGAACTGTCGGTACCGCCTCGGGGCCAGGCCCATCGGGGTAGCGAACCGGCCTGTGTCCATTTTTTTCTTCAGGGAGACCGTGACTACCTCATTGCACGCCGCATGCCAGCCTTTCTGAAAAATAAAAACACTTTTAATTCAATAAGTTATAAAACAACCCAGGTAGTCTGCGCAGTTCATCCTGCACGACGCGACAAATTATTCCGGGCGTTTTGCACGATCGGCGCGGTACGCTGTCACATGCAACAGGGAAGCGACCCGGCACCTGCTACCCGGAGCCATCCGTGGAGCCGCCACGGCTTCCCGAAAACCCAAGAACAGACATCGGCGGGTTGCACGCCGCCCTGGCCGCCCGGATGGGCGGCGGGGCGCTCTGCAACTTGCATGGGCTTTCCGGGGACTAACCCAGAAGCCGAATGGCAGTGAATTCCCTAGAGGATAAAAAGCAACGATGGAAACCACTTCCGAAAAACAGGGGCGCATCCTGCTGGTCGATGACGAGTCGGCGATCCTGCGCACTTTCCGTTATTGCCTCGAAGACGAAGGCTACAGCGTGGCCACCGCCAGCAGCGCGCCGCAGGCGGAGGCCCTGTTGCAGCGCCAGGTATTCGACCTGTGCTTCCTCGACCTGCGCCTGGGCGAAGACAACGGGCTCGACGTTCTCGCCCAGATGCGCGTCCAGGCGCCATGGATGCGCGTGGTGATCGTCACCGCGCATTCGGCGGTGGATACCGCGGTCGATGCCATGCAGGCCGGCGCGGTGGATTACCTGGTCAAGCCCTGCAGCCCGGACCAACTGCGCCTGGCCGCCGCCAAGCAACTGGAGGTGCGCCAACTGACCGCGCGCCTGGAGGCCCTGGAGGACGAAGTGCGCCGCCAGGGCGACGGCCTGGAATCGCACAGCCCGGCCATGGCCGCGGTACTGGAGACCGCGCGCCAGGTAGCGGCGACCGACGCCAACATCCTCATCCTCGGCGAATCCGGCTCCGGCAAGGGCGAACTGGCACGCGCCATCCACACCTGGAGCAAACGCGCGAAGAAGCCCCAGGTCACCATCAACTGCCCGTCGCTGACCGCCGAACTGATGGAAAGCGAACTGTTCGGGCACAGTCGCGGCGCCTTCACCGGTGCCACCGAAAGCACCCTGGGCAGGGTCAGCCAGGCTGACGGCGGCACCCTGTTCCTCGACGAGATCGGCGACTTCCCGCTGACCTTGCAACCCAAGCTGCTGCGCTTCATCCAGGACAAGGAATACGAACGCGTCGGCGATCCGGTGACCCGCCGCGCCGACGTACGCATCCTTGCCGCGACCAACCGCGACCTGGGCGCGATGGTCGCCCAGGGCCAGTTCCGCGAGGACCTGCTCTACCGCCTCAACGTGATCGTGCTCAACCTGCCTCCCCTGCGCGAACGCGCCGAGGATATCCTCGGCCTGGCCGAACGTTTCCTCGCCCGCTTCGTCAAGGACTACGGCCGCCCCGCCCGCGGCTTCAGCGAAGCCGCCCGCGAGGCCATGCGGCAATACCCCTGGCCGGGCAACGTACGCGAGCTACGCAACGTGATCGAACGCGCCAGCATCATCTGCAACCAGGAACTGGTGGATGTCGACCACCTCGGTTTCAGCGCTGCGCAATCTGCCAGCAGCGCGCCGCGGATCGGCGAATCGCTGAGCCTGGAAGACCTGGAGAAAGCCCATATCACGGCGGTGATGGCCTCCAGCGCGACCCTCGACCAGGCCGCCAAGACCCTCGGTATCGATGCCTCGACCCTGTACCGGAAGCGCAAGCAGTACGGCCTATGAGCATGCCGCTGCCGATGAAGCTCCGGACCCGGTTGTTCCTCAGCATTTCCGCGCTGATCACCGTCTCGCTGTTCGGCCTGCTGCTCGGGCTGTTCAGCGTGATGCAGCTCGGCCGCGCCCAGGAACAACGGATGTCGCACCACTACGCGACCATCGAGGTGAGCCAGCAACTGCGCCAGTTGCTCGGCGACCAGTTGGTCATACTGCTCCGCGAAACCCCCGACGGGCAGGCCCTGGAGCGCTCGCAAAACGACTTCCGACGAGTCCTGGAACAGGGCCGGGCGAATACCGTCGACAGCGCCGAGCAGGCCGCCCTGGATGGCGTCCGCGACGCCTACCTGCAACTGCAGGCGCACACCCCGGCCCTGCTCGAGGCGCCCATGGCCGACAACGACGGCTTCAGCGAAGCCTTCAATGGCCTGCGCCTGCGCCTGCAGGACCTGCAGCAACTGGCGCTGGCCGGCATCAGCGACGCCGAGACCAGCGCCCGCCATCGTGCCTACCTGGTCGCCGGCCTGCTTGGCCTGGTGGGCGTCGCCATCCTGCTGATCGGTTTCGTCACCGCCCACAGCATCGCCCGGCGCTTCGGCGCGCCGATCGAAACCCTGGCGCGGGCGGCGGACAGGATCGGCGAAGGCGATTTCGACGTGACCCTGCCGATGACCAACGTCGCCGAGGTCGGCCAGTTGACCCGGCGTTTCGGCCTGATGGCCGAGGCCCTGCGGCAGTATCGCAAGACCAGCGTCGAAGAGGTGCTTTCCGGCGAGCGGCGCCTGCAGGCGGTACTCGACAGCATCGACGACGGCCTGGTGATCTTCGACAACCAGGGACGCATCGAACACGCCAACCCGGTCGCGATCCGCCAGCTGTTCGTCTCCAACGACCCCCATGGCAAGCGGATCGACGAAATACTCAGCGATGTCGATGTCCAGGAGGCGGTGGAAAAGGCCCTGCTCGGCGAAGTCCAGGACGAGGCGATGCCCGACCTGGTGGTGGACGTCGCCGGCGAGTCGCGCCTGCTGGCCTGGTCGCTGTATCCGGTCACCCATCCCGGCGGGCATAGCGTCGGCGCGGTGCTGGTGGTCCGCGACGTGACCGAGCAGCGCGCCTTCGAACGGGTCCGCAGCGAATTCGTCCTGCGCGCCTCCCACGAACTGCGCACGCCGGTGACCGGCATGCAGATGGCCTTCAGCCTGCTCCGCGAACGCCTGGACTTCCCCGCTGAGTCGCGGGAAGCGGACCTGATCCAGACGGTGGACGAAGAGATGTCGCGGCTGGTCCTGCTGATCAACGACCTGTTGAACTTCTCGCGCTACCAGACCGGCATGCAGAAGCTCGAACTGGCTTCCTGCGACCTCGTCGACCTGCTCACCCAGGCGCAGCAGCGTTTCATTCCCAAGGGCGAGGCCCGCCGGGTCTCGCTGCAACTGGAGCTGGGCGATGAGCTGCCGCGCCTGCAGCTCGATCGCCTGCAGATCGAGCGGGTGATCGACAACCTGCTGGAAAACGCCCTGCGCCATAGCAGCGAAGGCGGGCAGATCCACCTGCAGGCCCGGCGCCAGGGCGACCGGGTGCTGATCGCGGTGGAAGACAATGGCGAAGGCATTCCCTTCAGCCAGCAAGGACGGATCTTCGAGCCTTTCGTCCAGGTCGGACGCAAGAAGGGCGGCGCCGGCCTCGGCCTGGCGCTGTGCAAGGAAATCATCCAACTGCATGGCGGGCGCATCGCGGTGCGCTCGCAACCGGGCCAGGGCGCGCGCTTCTACATGCTGCTGCCAGTGTGACCGGGGCCGCTCCCGGCAGGCTTTTCCACAGGCCTCAGGAAGTCGGCACCGCCAGCAGCAGGGCGGCGGTTTCCAGGTCCGGCTCGCCATCGAAGCGGGCCGGACGGTATTTCATCTGGAAAGCGCCGATGACGTCGCGGGTGTCCTTCTCCAGCTCGCCGGTCTGCGGCACCAGGTAACCGTGCCGCGCCAACTGCTGCTGGAACCAGCGCACATCCGGCAGCTGGCCGTTCAGTTCGGCGAGCCGGCGCGCCAATTCGCCGGGCTTCGGCCAGGGCACCAGGCCGGCGTCGGCGAGGCGCTTCCAGGGGAACAGCGGACCCGGATCGACCTTGCGGCCCGGCGCGATATCGCTGTGTCCGATGATCCGGTCCGGGGTGATGCCGTGGCGCTTGGCGATGTCCTTCAGCAGGGGGATCAGCGCCTGGATCTGCGCTTCGCTGAACGGATACCAGACCCGCCCCTGGGGTGTATCGCGATAGCCCTGGTTGACGATCTCGATGCCGATCGAGGTGGCGTTCAGCCAGGTCCGGCCCTGCCATTCACTGACCCCGGCGTGCCAGGCGCGGCGGTTCTCATCCACCAGGCGGTAGACGGTGGCCGGCTCGTCGTCGCCGATCAGGTAGTGCGCGCTGACGCCGCCGTGGGTGAGGATGCCCAGCGAATGCGGCAGATCGGTGGAGGTGTAGTGGAGGACGATGAACTGGACGCGGCTGTCCTGGTTCGCCGAGGTGTAGTCGGTGTTCAGGCGCGGGCCGCTGGAGCAGCCGGCCAGCAGCGACAGGGTGAAAGCCAGTAGAACGAACGAACGCATGATGACTCCGAAAGATAGGCAGCGTGGTCAGGCGGCGATGTGCAACACGCTGCGCAGGTTGTCCAACAGCATATCGACGCTGAGCATGATCAGCAGCATGCCGGCCAGCCGCTCGATGGCGGTCAGCCCGCGCGGGCCGAGGAAACGCTGGAGGAACGCCGCCTGCAGCAGGATCAGCGCAGTAGCGGCCCAGGCCAGCACCACCGCCAGGTAAAGCTCCCACAGCGGACCGTCGAAGGTGGTGCGCAGGGTGATCAGCATCGCCAGCGCCGAGGGCCCGGCCACCGCCGGGGTGGCCAGGGGTACCAGCAGCGGCTCGCCGTCGGGCACTTCGCCGAGCAGCCCTTGGGGCGACGGGAAGATCAGGCGCATGGCGATCACGAACAGGATGATGCCACCCGCGATCCCGGTCGCCTCGCGGGACAGGCCGAGGCCGCTGAGGATGTGCTCGCCGAGGGTGAGGAAGAGCAGCAGCAGGCCCAGGGCGAAGGCCAGCTCGCGAAACGCCACGCGCAGGCGGCGCCCAAGTGCGACGCCTTTCAGCGCGGCGAGGAACACGGCGATGTTGCCGAAGGGGTCGGTGACCAGAAAGATCAGGACGGCGACGCCGAACATATCCATGGGAGTTTCCAGAGCGGGACAGCCGGTCATTCTACCGGGCGGGACCATTCTAGCGAGCCGCGGCAACACCTGCAGGCGAGCCCGTCCCGAGTCGTCGGAATGTGCGCTGGTCGCCCTTCAGGCCACTTCCAGGCGGTCCCGGCCGGCGCGCTTGGCTCGATACAGCGCCTGGTCGGCACGCTCGAAAACCGCTTCGCCGGCCTCGTTGCCTTCGAACGCGGTGATGCCGGCGGAACAGGTGATGCTCAGGGGCTCGCCCTTGAAATGGAACGGACAGGCGGCGATCGCCGCGCGCAGCCGTTCGAGCAGTTGCCGGCCGGCTTCCAGGGACGTGGCCGGGAGCAGGACGACGAACTCCTCGCCGCCGAAACGGGCGATGAAATCGGCCTGGCGCAACCGTTTGCGCAATTCGCCGGCAATGATCTTCAGCACCTTGTCCCCGGCCAGGTGGCCGAAGTCGTCGTTGATCCGCTTGAAGTGGTCGATGTCCAGCACCGCCAGCAGCAGATCGCCGCCGTCCCGGTGCCGGCGCGCCACTTCCTGTTCCAGGCGCTCGCTGAGCGCCGCGCGGTTGGGCAGGCCGGTCAGCGGATCGGTCAGGGCTTTCTGTCGCTGGTCCTCCAGGTGGCTGTGGAACGCCTTGGCATCCTGCTCCATGCTGTTGACCCGCTCCATCAGCGCCTGCAGGCGGCCGGACACCTCCTGTTCGTGCTCGGCCTGTTCGCGCTGGTGTTCGTCCATGGAGGCAAGCAGGCCGTTCAGCCGGCTGTCCACCGCCAGCTTGAGGCTGTTCAGGTCGGTCGCCTGCTGCACGCTGGCCTGCAGGCCACTGACCTGCTCACGCAGCGATTGGTCGAAGCCGCGCGCGTTGTCCAGCACGTCGGTATAGCCGGCGTGGGCGTCGCCCAGGTGGCCGAGGAAGCTTTCCAGGCGCTCGTTGAGTTGCCGCAGGTATTCCTCGAAGTCGCGCTGGCCACTGTCCGCCAGGGACAGCACCAGCACCGCCAGGTCGTCGAGTACCGGCACCAGCTCATACCAGTTCAGGCTGCCATCGATCCGCTCCCGCAGCGCCTCGGCCTGGGGCTGGTGGCTGCTCGGCAGGGACAGGCCGTCGAGCAGCCGCAGCAGGCTGGCCTCGATGTGCGGCGCCACCGCGCTGTAGCCGGGCTCCGGTATCGGCGGCGGCAGTTCGTAGGCCTCGTCTACCGCCTGCCCGTCGAGGTTATCCACAGGAGTGGCCGGAGCTTCGGGCGCGCTTTCAACGTCCGCCGGCATTGCGGGCGACGGCTCCGCACCCGCTTCTTCCAGCGTCTCGCTAAAGCTCAGGCCGGCCGGTAGCGGCAGGCTGTCGAGCCAGATTTCCCGGGGCTCATCCAGCAGGATCTGGTTCGGCTCGCCACGCTCGGCGACCCCGACCCAACCCGCTGGCGCGCTTTCGATGGCGGCGACCGTGCGGGCGGGCAACGGCTGCGGCGGACCGCCTGGCGCCTCGTCGTGCTCGGCGACCGGCAGGGACGGCGCGGCCGCCGCCGGTTGGATCGGTGTATTGCTTGCCGCCACAACGGACGGCACCGATGCGCTCGGCTCCGCGGTGGTTTCCGACTCCTTGCCGCCGAACAGGCGTTGCAACAGGCTCGGGCGACCGTCTTCGGCATCGCCGCCCTTGCGCTCGGCCAGCGCCTGGCGTTGCAGCCTGCTCAGCTCGCTGAGCAGGATCGGAATCTCGCGCGACTGCCGGGCGCGCTCCTCGATATCGCGGGCGAACTGCTTCAGCGGCTTGCGCAGTTCCCGCGGCAGGTCCAGGGCCAGCAACTGCTGGGCCAGTTCGCCGAGAGCATCGATGTTCTGCTGGGTGCGTTGCTGGCGGCGCTGTTCGGAGTCGAGCACGGCCTTTTCCAGGCGCGGAATCAGGCCCGACAGGCCGGCGTCCATGTCGTCGCGACGGAGGATCTCGCGCAGCTCCTTCATGCACTGGTCGACCGCCTTGTCGCTGCCTTCGGCCGCCAGACTGCTACGCACCAGGCCGCGACGCAGCAGGTCGATCCGGGCATCCCAGCGCCGTTGCAGGCGCTCCTGCTGCTCGATGTTCTCCAGGTACTTGTCTTTCCAGCGCTGGACGTCGTCGCGACTCATGGCGGACTCCCGGCATCCCCGCGCACGACCAAGGCCTTGTCGCGCAGGTTGTCCGGCAGGCGAATCTCCACCGATACCGGCAGATGGTCGGAGATCGGCTGGTCGAGCACGTCGACCCGCTCGAGAGCGAGATCGGAACTGAGCAGGATGTGATCGAGATTGCGCTGCGGCCGCCAACTGGGAAACGTCGCCTCGACCTGCGGCGCCATCAGGCCGAGGTCGCGCAGGGGCGAGTTTTCCAGAAGATCGACGGCGTGGGTGTTCATGTCGCCCATCAGCACCTGGTGGCGGTAGTCGCCGATCAGCTCGCGGATATAGGCGAGCTGGCGGGTGCGGGTGCGAGCGCCGAGAGCGAGATGCATCATCACTACCACCAGCGCGTCGGCGCCTTCGCCAAAGCGCACGAAGATCGCGCCGCGTCCCGGCGGACCGGGCAACGGATGATCTTCCAGCAGGGTCGGCCGCCAGCGGCTGAGCAGGCCGTTGCTGTGCTGGGCGATACGCCCGAGGTTGCGGTTGAGCTGCTGGTACCAGTAGGGGAACGCCCCCAACTGGGCCAAGTGCTCGACCTGATTGACGTAGCCGGAACGCAGGCTGCCGCCGTCGGCTTCCTGGAGGGCGACGAGGTCGTAGTCGGCGAGCAGTTCGCCGATCCGCTTCAGGTTGGTCGCCCGCCCCGCGTGGGGCAGCAGGTGCTGCCAACCGCGGGTCAGGTAGTGGCGGTAGCGCTCGGTGCTGATACCGACCTGGATGTTGAAGCTGAGAAGGCGCAGGCGGCCGTCGTCGGGCAGCTCCCGCGAATCGTCACAGGAGGGGTTCACTCGCGGGTCGCAGCTGCCTGCGACCCGAGGTTCACGCTGCCAGCGGCGCAACATGCCGAATCACCTTGCCTACTTCTTGGCCGCTGCGCGCTCTTTCTCGATCAGGTAGTCGGCCAGCTTGAGGGTTTCCTCCGGACCACCGGCGGAGCCGATGTCGAAGCGGTATTTGCCATTGACCACCATGGTCGGTACGCCGGTGACCTGGTAGGCCATCGCCAGCTTCTTGGCCTTTTCCATCTGGCCCTTGATGGCAAAGGAATTATAGGTGCTCAGGAATTTTTCCTTGTCCACGCCCTTGCCGGCGAGGAAATCGGCCATTTCTTCCGGAGTGGCGAGCTTCTTGTGCTCCTTGTGGATCGCCTCGAACACGGCGTTGTGTACGTCATGCTCGACGCCCATGCTTTCCAGGGTCAGGAACATCTGCCCATGGACGTTCCAGATACCGCCGAACAGGGCAGGCAGGCGCACGAAATGGACATCTGCCGGCAGCTTCTCGCTCCACGGCACGATGGTCGGCTCGAACGCGTAGCAATGCGGGCAGCCATACCAGAACAGTTCCACCACTTCGATCTTGCCCGGCTGGGACACCGGCACCGGGCTGCTCAGCTCGACGTATTCCTTGCCGGCGGTATAGTCGTCGGCCTGGGCGGCCATGCCGAACAGGCTGGCCATGGCCAGCATGGCGGTGAGAATCAGGTTACGCATCGTTCACTCCTAGGCGAGGTCAGTGCCGCTCTCCGGCCGGGTTCGGCCCGGTCAGTTCGACCGGGGGGAGCGGTCACGGGTTCCAGCATTGTAGCGATGGCGGACGCAAAAAAGGGCAGCCGAGGCCACCCTTTTTCATACATCTTTTTTGCCGTGCTACGCAGCGATCAGTGCAGACCCTGGATGTAGCTGGAAATCGCGGCGATGTCCTTGTTCGACAGCTTGGCGGCGATGGACTGCATGATCTTGGTGTCGCCGTCGTTGGTGCGGGTACCTTCGCGGAAGTCGGTCAGCTGCTTGGCCACGTAGGTCGCGTGCTGGCCGCCCAGGTGCGGGAAACCGGCGGTTGCGATGCCGACGCCGCTCGGGGAATGGCAACCGGTGCAGGCCGGCATGCCTTCGGCGATCTTGCCGCCGCGGAACAGCGCTTCGCCCTGGGCCACCAGGTTCGGATCGGCCATGCCGACGCTCATCTTCTGGCTGGCGAAGTAGGCGGCGATGTCGGCCAGGTCCTGGTCGCTGAGGTTGGTCAGCAGCCCGGTCATTTCCAGCACGGTACGCTTGCCGTCCTTGATGTCATGCATCTGCTTGAGCAGGTAACGCTCGCCCTGGCCGGCCAGTTTCGGGAAGTTCGGCGCCGGGCTGTTGCCATCCGCACCGTGACAGGCGCCGCACACCGCGGCTTTCGCCTGGCCCGCGGCGGCATCGCCAGCGGCATGGGCAAGGCCGGTCAGACCCAGGGTCAACAGCAGACTCACGAGAAGTTTGTTCATCAGCTAATCCAATTACGGCTAAGGGTGAAAGATAGTGGGCTTCGGCTACTTCTTCACCATCCACTGGATGGTTGCCTGGTAGTCTTCGGCACTGCAGTCGGTGCACAGGCCGCGGGGCGGCATGGCGTTGAATCCGTTGGTCACATGCTGGACCAGGGTCGGCATGCCCTTGGCCAGCCGCGGCTCCCAGGCGGCATGGTCGCCCTTTTTCGGCGCCATCGGCAGCTGGCCGTCGTGACACGCGCCACAGGTCCGGTTGAACACTGCTTCCGGGTCCTGCGCCGCCTGCGCCGTAACGGCCACCGCAACGACTGTCGCTGCGAGCAGCAGTTTCTTCATGATCGTCCTCATCAGGGGGAACGCCCGCGTTCTACCGCGCGGAAAATGCTCTGTCCGTTCCCGCGCGCGCTCGACCCTGGGGGATAAAGCGCACACAAAATCCGCGGCATTATATACTTCCGATACCGAAACGGAAACGAAACAGCCCCCCGCGACACCGAGTCGCACCCCTGTGGATAACCCATGTCAGAGAAGAACCCCATCGTCGGCCTGTGCCAGAAGGCCAGCTTTCTCATCAGTGCCGCCCAGGTCGACCAGTGCCCCCCCGACGAAGGCTTGGAAGTCGCTTTCGCCGGGCGCTCCAATGCCGGCAAGTCGAGCGCGCTGAACACCCTCACCCACGCCAACCTGGCGCGCACCTCGAAAACCCCGGGACGTACCCAACTGCTCAATTTCTTCGCCCTGGACGACTCGCGGCGCCTGGTGGACCTGCCCGGCTACGGCTACGCGAAGGTGCCGATCCCCCTGAAGCAGCACTGGCAGCGCCACCTGGAAGCCTACCTGAGCAGCCGCGCAAGCCTGGCCGGGGTGTTCCTGATGATGGACATCCGCCACCCGCTCACCGACTTCGACCGACTGATGCTGGATTGGGCCCAGGCCAGCCAGCTACCGATCCATGTACTGATGACCAAGGCCGATAAGCTGGCCTTCGGCGCGGCCAAGAACGCCCTGCTCAAGGTACGCCGGGAAGTCCAGCAAGGCTGGGGCGACGTCGCCACCCTGCAACTGTTCTCCGCGCCCAAGCGCCAGGGCGTCGACGAGGCGCAAATGGTCCTGGCGCAATGGCTGGGCCTGCTGGACGAGGAACAAGAGGCGTTCGAGGAAGCCTGAATTCCAGGCAAAAAAAACCCCGAGCTTCGTATGGGGAGGGGGAAGTTCGGGGTTCAAGTCCGGACCGCTAGGGCGGGGTCCAGGAATCTGCCAACACTAAACACTGCAAAGGAGCATCGAAGGGCTCAAGAAGCCATTCGTGTGTTCTGACTGTCGGCAAAACGGGAAAGTTCAGCGCACCGCGAAAAACTTTTCCACGGCACCCTCACCGGGCACTCCGGACCTGCTCGCAAGGCCCGCCACACGGGCCTCGCAACCGTTCATCAGTGGGCTTCGTCCCAGTTCGAACCGACACCCGCCTCGACCACCAGCGGTACGTCCAGGGTCGCCGCTCCGCTCATCAGCGGGCGGATTCCCTCGCGCACCTGCTCGACCAGGTCCTCGCGCACTTCCAGCACCAGTTCGTCGTGCACCTGGAGGATCACCCGGGCATCGAGGCCGCTTTCCTGCAGCCAGTTATCCACAGCGACCATGGCGCGCTTCATGATGTCCGCCGCCGTGCCCTGCATCGGCGCGTTGATCGCGGTGCGCTCGGCGGCCTTGCGCATGGCGCCGTTCTTCGAATGGATCTCCGGCAGGTACAGGCGACGGCCGAACAGGGTTTCGACGAAGCCCTGCTCCGCGGCCTGGGCGCGGGTCCGTTCCATGTACGCCAGGACGCCGGGGTAGCGGGCGAAGTAACGGTCGATGTAGGCCTGGGCCTCCTTGCGCTCGACGCCGATCTGCTTGGCCAGGCCGAAGGCGCTCATGCCGTAGATCAATCCGAAGTTGATCGCCTTGGCGCTGCGTCGCTGGTCGCCGCTGACGTCTTCCAGCGGCACGCCGAAGACTTCCGCCGCGGTGGCGCGGTGTACGTCCAGGTCGTGGCGGAAGGCATCCAGCAGGCCATCGTCCTTGGCCAGGTGGGCCATGATCCGCAGCTCGATCTGCGAGTAGTCCGCGGCCAATAGCTTGTAGCCCTGCGGCGCGACGAACGCCTGGCGGATGCGCCGGCCCTCCGCGGTACGGATCGGGATGTTCTGCAGGTTCGGGTCGCTCGACGACAGCCGCCCGGTAGCCGCCACCGCCTGGTGGTATGAGGTATGGATGCGTCCGGTACGCGGGTTGATCTGCTCGGGCAGGCGGTCGGTGTAGGTGCTCTTGAGCTTGCTCATGGAGCGGTACTGCATGATCACCTTGGGCAGCTCGAAGTCCTGCTCGGCCAGTTCGGCGAGCACTGCCTCGGCGGTGGACGGCTGGCCGGTCGCGGTCTTGCTCAGAACCGGCAGGCCGAGCTTGTCGTAGAGGATCGCGCCGAGCTGCTTGGGCGAGCCGAGGTTGAATTCCTGCCCTGCCAGGTCGTATGCCTGGCGCTCCAGGGCGACCATCTTCTCGCCCAGTTCGCGGCTCTGGATGCCCAGCAGGTTGGCGTCGACCAGCGCGCCGTTGCGCTCGATCCGCGCCAGCACCGGTACCAGCGGCATCTCGATGTCGGTCAGGACCCTGGCCAGGGACGGGATCGCCTCCAGCTTCTGCCACAGGGCCTGGTGCAGGCGCAGGGTCACGTCGGCGTCCTCCGCCGCATAGGGCCCGGCCTGTTCGATGGCGATCTGGTCGAAGGTCAGTTGCTTGGCGCCCTTGCCGGCGATGTCCTCGAAACGGATGGTGCTGTGGCCGAGGTACTTCAGGGCCAGGCTGTCCATGTCGTGGCGAGTGGCGGTGGAGTCCAGCACATAGGACTCGAGCATGGTGTCGTAGGCTACGCCCCGCAGCGCGATGGGGGTGCTGGCATTGGCCAGGACATTGATGTCGTACTTGGCATGCTGGCCGACCTTGAGCTTCTTCGGATCCTCCAGCAGCGGTTTCAACGCACGCAGCACCGCGTCACGATCCAGTTGCTCCGGAACGCCCATGTAGCTGTGGGCCAGCGGCACGTAGGCGGCCTCGCCCTCCTTCACGGCGAAGGACACCCCCACCACCTGCGCCTGCTGGGCGTCGATGCTGGTGGTCTCGGTATCGAAGGCGATCAGCTCGGCCTCCTCCAGCTTCTTCAGCCAGGCGTCGAATCCGGCCTGGTCGAGCACCACGTCGTAGTCGACCTCGGCCTGGATAGGCGTTTCCGCCTCGCCGTTCTCGCCGGCCTCCTTGGCCTCGCGCAGGAGGTCGTCCAGCCAGTTCTTGAACTCCAGCTCGCGGTACAGGGCGATCAGCGCTTCGCGCTGCGGCTCGCCGGGATACAGCTTGTCGATCTCCACGTCCAGTTCGACGTCGGTCTTGATGGTCGCCAGTTGATAGGACAGGAACGCCTGCTCGCGATTTTCCTCGAGCTTCGCCGGCAAGCCCTTGGCGCCGCGGATCGGTAGCTCGGGCACCTTGTCCAGGCTGGCGTAGAGCACCTCCAGGCCGCCACCGACACCGGTCAGCAGGCCCAGCGCGGTTTTCTCGCCGACACCCGGAACGCCGGGGATGTTGTCGACCTTGTCGCCCATCAGGGCGAGGAAATCGATGATCAGCTCAGGACCGACGCCGAATTTCTCTTTCACGCCATCCACGTCGAGGCGGCTACCGGTCATGGTGTTGACCAGCGTAATGTGCCCGTCGACCAGTTGCGCCATGTCCTTGTCGCCGGTGGAAATCACCACCGGGCGGTCAGCCGCGGCGCTGCTGCGCGCCAGGGTGCCGATCACGTCGTCGGCCTCGACCCCCTCCACGCACAGCAGCGGCAGGCCGAGGGCGCGGACGCTGGCATGCAGCGGCTCGACCTGGACCCGCAGGTCGTCGGGCATCGACGGCCGGTTGGCCTTGTACTCGGCGAACAGCTCGTCGCGGAAGGTCGGGCCCTTGGCGTCGAAGACCACCGCGAACGGGCTGTCCGGGTACTGCTTGCGCAGGCTCAGGAGCATGTTCAGCACGCCCTTCACCGCACCGGTGGGCTTGCCGGTCGAGGTGGTCAGCGGCGGCAGGGCATGGAAGGCGCGGTACAGGTACGAGGAACCGTCCACCAGGACGAGGGGCGCTTGGCTCATGAGGGGAATCAACCTTTTCCGGAGACCAGGGCGTGTAGAATGAACCCTGGACGATTCGATAAAGGAGCAAGGTTACCATGCGTACGCTGAACCGCTTGATGCTCGCCGGACTGCTGGCGTTCGCCCCGCTCGTCGCGATGGCGGCGGACGACGACGCGCCCTCCGGCGAGCCCGACGTAACCATCCGCCAGGAGGGCGACAAGACCATCCAGGAATACCGCGTGAATGGCTTCCTCTACGCCATCAAGGTGGTTCCCAAGCATGGCAAACCCTATTTCCTGGTCCGCGCCGACGGCAGCGATGGCAACTTCATTCGCTCCGACCAGCCGGACAAGCTGATTCCACAATGGGAGATCTTCAGCTGGTGATGTGCATTTCCAACCTGGCGAGGCCGCGCTGACATGTCGGTGTTCACCCCACTCGAACGCTCGACCCTGGAAGCCTTCCTCGCCCCCTACGACCTGGGCCGCCTGCGGGATTTCCGTGGCATCGCCGAAGGCTCCGAGAACAGCAACTTCTTCGTCAGCCTGGAACACGGCGAGTTCGTCCTGACCCTGGTCGAGCGCGGCCCGGTGCAGGACCTGCCGTTCTTCATCGAACTGCTCGACGTGCTCCACGAGGACGGCCTGCCGGTGCCCTACGCCCTGCGCACCCGCGACGGCGAGGCCCTGCGCCGTCTCGAAGGCAAGCCGGCGCTGCTGCAACCGCGCCTGGCCGGCCGCCACGAGCGGCAGCCGAACGCCCACCACTGCCAGGAAGTGGGCGATCTGCTCGGCCACCTTCACGCCGCCACCCGCGGGCGCATCCTCGAACGCCCGAGCGACCGTGGCCTGCCCTGGATGCTGGAACAAGGTGCCAACCTCGCCCCGCGACTACCGGAACAGGCCCGCGCCCTGCTCGCCCCGGCCCTGGCGGAGATCGCCGCGCTGGATGCCGAGCGTCCAGCGCTGCCGCGCGCCAACCTGCATGCCGACCTGTTCCGCGACAACGTGCTGTTCGACGGCCCGCACCTGGCCGGCCTGATCGACTTCTACAACGCCTGCTCCGGCTGGATGCTCTACGACCTGGCGATCACCCTGAACGACTGGTGCTCCAATACCGACGGCAGCCTGGACCCGGCCCGCGCCCGCGCCCTGCTCGCCGCCTACGCCAACCGCCGGCCGTTCACCGCGCTGGAAGCCGAGCACTGGCCGAGCATGCTGCGGGTCGCCTGCGTGCGCTTCTGGCTGTCGCGACTGATCGCCGCCGAGGCGTTCGCCGGACAGGACGTGCTGATCCATGATCCGGCGGAGTTCGAGATGCGCCTGGCGCAACGGCAGAACGTGGAGATTCATTTGCCGTTTGCGTTGTAGGCAGGAACCACAGGAGCACGGCCGTCCTGCGGCCGTTCGCCCTTCAAAAACCATGCGGTTCGGCGTCTTGGAGTGAGGCCGAGCCGACATCCTGTCGAGGCTTCGTCGTTCAGCCCACCCCCGGCCCGGCCATCCTGGCCGGTCGTTCGCCCTTCAAAACGCATGCGGTTTGGCGTCTGGGGTGAAGCCGAGCCGACATCCTGTCGAGGCTTCGTCGTTCAGCCCACCCCGGCCCGGCCATCCTGGCCGGTCGTTCGCCCTTCAAAACGCATGCGGTTCGGCGTCTTGGGTGAGGCCGAGCCGACATCCTGTCGAGGCCTCGTCGTTCAGCCCACCCCCGGCCCGGCCATCCTGGCCGGTCGTTCGCCCTTCAAAACGCATGCGTTTTGAACGGGCTCACCCACATTTCGAGTGTCCGCAGTTGAGGCAGGTGGCGCAGCCGTCCATCTGTACCACCGCCATGCTGTTGCACTTGCCGCACAGTTGCGCGCCGGCGGGGAAGCCTTCGCCCGGCTCGACCTTGCTGGTGCCCTGGGCGGCCTCGTAGGCGGCGCGTTTTTCCGCGAGGAAAAGACGCTGTTCCTCGTCCAGTTCAGGGCCACGCAACAGGCCGATGGCCGTCAGGTGGCGCTCCAGCACGCCGCCGATCTCGGCGACGATGGAAGGCATGTAGATGCCGCCTTTCTTCAGGTAGCCCCCGCGCGGGTCGAATACCGCCTTGAGTTCCTCGACAAGGAAGGTACAGTCGCCGCCCTTGCGGAAAACCGCGGACATGATGCGGGTAAGTGCGACGATCCACTGGAAATGATCCATGTTCTTCGAGTTGATGAAGATCTCGAAGGGACGCCGCTGCTCGTGCGCCGTGCCCGCATTGAGGACCATGTCGTTGATGGTCACGTAGAGCGCGTGCTCGAACAGCGGCGACTTGATCTTGTAGGTGGCGCCGATCAGGGTATCCGGGCGCTCCAGGGTCTCGTCCATCTGCACCACCGACGCGGCTTCCGCGGCGGCGGCAAGGGCCTGCTCCTCGGCTTCGTTGACGACCTTGAAGCCCTTGATCTTCTGCGTGATCTTGACTGCTGACATATCGATTCCCCCGGCCTCAGTACTTGCCGTAATAGCCTTCTTTCAAGGCGTCGAAGAGGTTGGCGGCGGTATGGATCTCACCGTCGTACTCGACCTGCTCGTTGCCCTTGAACTCCACCACGCTGCCGTCCTCCAGTTCGAAGCGGTAGCGGGTCTTCTCCAGGTCGGACTCCTTGACCAGCACGCCCTGGAACGCCTCGGGATTGAAGCGGAAGGTGGTGCAGCCCTTGAGTCCCTGGTGCCAGGCGTAGCGGTAGATGTCCTTGAAGTCCTCGAACGGGTAGTCGGTGGGCACGTTGGCGGTCTTGGAGATCGACGAATCGACCCACTTCTGCGCCGCCGCCTGGATGTCCACGTGCTGCGCCGGGGTGACGCTGTCGGCGGTGATGAAGTAGTCCGGCAGGCGTCGCGCCGGGTCGTCGCTGTCCGGCAGGGCCTGGGCGTTGACCAGGGTCCGGTAGGCCAGCAGCTCGTAGCTGTAGACCTCGACCTTTTCCTTGGTCTTGCGGCCTTCGCGGATAAGGTTGCGCGAATAATGGTGGGCGAAGCTCGGCTCGATACCGTTGGAGGCATTGTTGGCCAGGCTCAGGCTGATGGTCCCGGTCGGCGCGATGGAGCTGTGGTGGGTGAAGCGCGCGCCGGTTTCAGCCAACGCCTCGATCAGTTCCGGAGCATGTTCGGCGACCCGCTGCATGTAGCGGGAATACTTGGCGTGAAGCACGCTGCCGCGGATGCGGTCGCCGGCCTTATAGCCATCGGCGGCCATTTCCGGACGCTTGCGAAGCATTTCCGCGGTGACTTCGTAGTCCTGCGCCAGGATCGGCGCCGGGCCCTTCTCCCTGGCCAGCTCCAGGGCCACTTCCCAGCCCACCAAGGCCATTTCCCGCGCCACTTCCTCGGTGAATACGCAGGCCTCGGGACTGCCGTAGCGCAGCTTGAGCAGGGTCAGGGTCGAGCCCAGGCCGAGGAAGCCCATGCCATGCCGGCGCTTGCCAAGGATTTCCTGGCGTTGCTGTTCCAGCGGCAGGCCGTTGATTTCCACCACGTTGTCGAGCATCCGGGTAAACACCCGCACCACTTCGCGGAAACGGTCCCAGTCGAAGCGCGCCTCGTCGCCAAATGGCTGCTCGACGAAGCAGGTGAGGTTGACCGAGCCGAGCAGACACGAGCCGTACGGCGGCAGAGGCTGCTCGCCGCAGGGGTTGGTGGCGCGGATCGCCTCGCACCACCAGTTGTTGTTCAGTTCGTTGACCCGGTCGATGAGGATGAAGCCCGGCTCCGCATAGTCGTAGGTGGAGACCATGATCATGTCCCACAGGTGGCGGGCGCGGACCTGGCCGTAGACCTTGCAGGCGACCAGCCCGTCGGCGCGCTGGACGTAGTCGTCCTGGATCGGCCATTCGCGCCAGACCACCGCGTTGGGGTCGTCGAGGTCGATCTCGTCGCGCTCCTTCACGTGCACCGGGAATACCAGCGGCCAGTCGGCGTCCTGTTCCACCGCCTGCATGAACTGGTCGGTGATCAGCAGGCTCAGGTTGAACTGGCGCAAGCGCCCGTCCTCGCGCTTGGCGCGGATGAATTCGCGGACGTCCGGGTGGCTGACATCGAAGGTGCCCATCTGCGCGCCGCGGCGGCCGCCGGCGGAGCTGACGGTGAAGCACATCTTGTCGTAGATGTCCATGAACGACAGCGGCCCGCTGGTGTAGGCACCGGCACCGGAAACGTAGGCGCCGCGCGGGCGCAGGGTGCTGAACTCATAGCCGATGCCGCAGCCGGCCTTGAGCGTCAGGCCGGCCTCGTGGACTTTCTCGAGGATGTTGTCCATGGAGTCCTGGATGGTCCCGGACACCGTGCAGTTGATGGTCGAGGTGGCCGGCTTGTGCCCCAGGGCGCCGGCGTTGGAGATGATCCGGCCGGCCGGGATGGCACCGTTGCGCAGGGCCCAGAGGAAGCGCCCGTACCAGTGTTCGCGGGAGGCCTTTTCCTCGACATCGGCAAGGGCGCGGGCGACGCGTTGCCAGGTACCGTCGACGCTGGCATCCACCGGCGTACCGTCCTTGCTCTTGAGCCGGTACTTCTTGTCCCAGATATCCTGCGACGCGTCCTGCAGGGCGATGGTCCCGCGTTCGGTGCGGGGACTGCGTGCGTCTGTCTTGGCCATCCGCTGATTAACCTCCCGATGGTTGTTGGGGCGTCCGAAGCCGGCCACCGTACGCAACATCTAGTTATCCGTACCTGACGGGAATCAATATCTTGTGTCAGGCAGCAACAGACAACCTTAGTCATCGGGACGCCGCGCGCAAGAGGGCGCGGCCATCAGTCACGGGTTTTCAGAGCTTTTCCAGACAGCCGGCAAATTCGCCTGCCAGGTTGTTCAGAAGATTCTCATAGCCGTTGGCGTCCACGCTCACGTTCACGCCCAGGTCGTCCAGTTCGGCCAGGCGCACCGGCAGGCCTTCGCTGAGGGTGTCGGCCAGCCGCGGTCGAAGCGGCGGCTCGCTGAAGATGCAGGCCGGACCGGCGGCCTTCAGCTGGGCGCGCATGGCGGCGACATGGCGTGCTCCCGGCTGGACCTCCGCAGATACCGCGAACACGCCGGTATGGCGCAATCCGTAGGCTTCCTCGAAATAGTCGAAGGCTTCATGGAAGACGAAGAAAGGCTTGCCGGCAAGCTTGCCCAGGCGTTCGCGGAGTTTGCCGTCGAGCCCGCCGAGGCGCTCCTCGAAGGCCTTCAGGTTGGCCCGGTAGCGCCCGGCGTTGGCCGGGTCGACCTGGGCCAGGTCCTCGGCCATCCGCGCGGCGATGGTGCGGGCGTTGGCCGGCAACAGCCAGAGGTGGGCGTCGAGCATGCCGGGACGATGGTCATGGTCGTGCTCGTCGTGCCCGGCATGCTCCTCTTCCTCGAAATTGACGAACTTGCGCAGGTGCATGCCCGGCAGGTCCTGCACCGCGACGCTGGCGCCCTGGCGGCCGGCGAGCACCTTGGGCAGGAAGTTCTCCAGGTCCGGGCCGATCCAGTAGAACAATTGCACCTCGCGCAGCCGCCGTACGTCGGAAGGACGCAGGGCGTACTGGTGCGGCGAGGCGCCCGGCGGCAGCAGTACGTCCGGCTGGCCGACGCCGTCCTGGATGGCCGCGGCGACCAGTTGCAGCGGTTTGATGCTGGTCAGCACGCTGACCTCGGCGCGCGCCGGCGAAGCCAGCAGGAACAGGGCGAAGCAGGCGGACAGCAGGGCAAAGGGACGCAGGGTCACGGCGGCACTCACATGAAAGGTGGTTAGCGGGTAATATAATAACGTCTCTACCCTCGAGCGTCGCAGCCCATGTACAAGATTGCGCCCAAGACCCCGCTGGCCTGCCAGCCCCATGACCACAGCCAGTGCGTCAGCACCGCGCTGGCCGAGGCCGATGCGCTGTGCGCGCGCCAGGGCGTACGCCTGACCGAATTGCGGCGGCGCGTGCTGGAGCTGGTCTGGCAGAGCCACAAGCCGCTGGGGGCCTACGATATCCTCGCGGTGCTCAGCGAAACCGACGGCCGCCGCGCCGCGCCGCCGACCGTCTACCGCGCGCTGGACTTCCTCCAGGAGAACGGCCTGGTGCACCGCATCGCCTCGCTCAACGCGTTCGTCGGCTGCAACAACCCGGAGCACAGCCACCAGGGCCAGTTCCTCATCTGCCGCACCTGCCACACCGCGATCGAGCTGGAACAGCCGGATATCAGCCGGGCCATCGTCGCCGGAGCGAACAGCGTCGGCTTCGCCGTTGAAAGCCAGACCGTCGAGGTGGTCGGCCTCTGCGGCACCTGCCGGGACCAGAAGGACGCCTGATGGACAACGCGCTGGTGCGGCTGACCCAGGTCGGCGTGTCCTTCAACGGCCAGGCGGTGCTGAGCGATGTCGACCTGGCCATCGAGCCCGGCCAGATCGTCACCCTGATCGGCCCCAACGGCGCCGGCAAGACCACCCTGGTACGCAGCGTGCTCGGCCTGCTCAAGCCGCACGTCGGCGAGGTCTGGCGACGGCCGCGGCTGACCATCGGCTACATGCCGCAGAAACTCCACGTCGACGCCACCCTGCCGCTCAGCGTACTGCGCTTCCTCCGCCTGGTACCCGGGGTCAGGCGCGAGCAGGCGCTGGCGGCGTTGCGCGAGGTCGGCGCGGCGCACGTGCTGGAGCGCCCGCTGCAAAGCATTTCCGGTGGCGAACTGCAACGCGTGCTGCTGGCCCGCGCTCTGCTGCGCAAGCCCGAGCTACTGGTGCTCGACGAGCCGGTGCAGGGCGTCGACGTCGCCGGCCAGGCCGAACTCTACCGCCTCATCGGCAAACTGCGCGACCGCTACGGCTGCGGTGTGCTGATGGTCTCCCACGACCTGCACCTGGTGATGAGCGCCACCGACCAGGTGGTCTGCCTGAACCGCCATGTCTGCTGCTCAGGGCACCCCGAGCAGGTCAGCGGCGACCCGGCCTTCGTCGAGCTGTTCGGCCAGGACGCTCGCAGCCTGGCGATCTACCACCACCATCACGACCACGCCCACGACCTCCACGGCGAGGTGGTCAAGGCCGGTCCCGGCGCCTTGCCTCCAGGCACCCGCTTCACTCCTGTCCACAAGCACGGCCCCGACTGCAACCATGGCTGACTTCCTGCTCAACGCCCTCCTCGCCGGCCTCGCCCTGGCCCTGGTGGCTGGCCCCCTGGGCTCCTTCGTGGTCTGGCGGCGGATGGCCTATTTCGGCGATACCCTGTCCCACGCCGCACTGCTCGGGGTAGCCCTGGGTTTCCTCCTCGATGTCAGCCCGACCCTGGCTGTGACCGTCGGCTGCGTGCTGCTCGCAGTGCTGCTGGTGACCCTGCAGCAGCGCCAGCCGCTGGCCGCCGACACCCTGCTGGGCATCCTCGCCCACAGCACCCTGTCGCTGGGCCTGGTCACCCTGAGCTTCATGAGGGAAGTGCGGGTCGACCTGATGGCTTACCTGTTCGGCGATCTGCTGGCGGTAAGCGCCAGCGACCTGCTGTGGATAATCGCCGGCAGCGCGCTGGTCCTGGCACTGATCTGCTTCCTCTGGCGGCCGCTGCTGGCGATCACCGTGCACGAGGAACTGGCGAAGGTGGAAGGCCTGCCGGTCGGAGCGATCCGCCTGGCGCTGATGTTGCTGATCGCCATCGTCATCGCCGTGGCGATGAAGATCGTCGGCGTACTGCTGATCACCTCGCTGCTGATCATTCCCGCCGCCGCCGCCCAGCGCCATGCCCGCAGTCCCGAGCAGATGGCGGTCGGCGCCAGCCTGCTGGGACTGGTCGCGGTGTGCGCCGGCCTGGCCCTGTCCTGGTTCAAGGATACCCCCGCCGGCCCCTCGATCGTGGTCAGCGCCGCCGGCCTGTTCCTGCTGAGTTTTGTCCTGCCCCGCCGCACGGTGTAGAATCTGGCGATTTTTTGACCAAACGAGAACCCGCAGGAATGATGTCGTCCTTCTTTCGCCTGCTGTCCGTCCTGGCGGCGGCGCTGCTGGTCAGCGCCTGCCAGGGCAATGCGTCGTCGCAACCGACGCCGGTGGTCGCGCCCCAGGCGCAGCCCGCCGATCCCTACGCCGAACTGCAGCAGACCCTGGCCGCCGGCAAGCTCGAACAGGCCGAGCAACAATGGCTGGCCCTGCGCAGCGCAGCCGCCGGCGACGAGCGCGTCGAAGCGTTCCGCCGCCAGTTGGCCGAGGCCTACATGCAGCGCGGGGAAACCGCGCTGCGTCAAGGAGACCTCAACACCGCCACCAGCGCCCTCGGCCATGCCCGCGGACTGATGCCCAAAGCGCCGGCGCTGACCGCCGGGCTGGACGGTGCGATCAACCGCGCCAAGGTCGATCCCGCCCGCGCCGAGCAGGCCCGACGCATGCAGCAGGCGGCCCAGCAGCAGATGCAGCAGATCATCCAGACGCCGCCCGGCGGCGAGCTGAAGCCGCTACCCGGCGCTCCCCACCTGATCGATCCGCAAGCGGCCAGCAGCGCCGTGCCCCTGCCGATGCTCGACGGCACCGGCCAGGGCGGCCTCGGTGCGGTGCTCGACGCGGTGGCCGCGGATGTCGTCGCCTACCGTTGCAGGGTGCATATCGAAGTGCGCCGGGACAGCGACTATCCGCTGGTTTCCGACCAGCTCCTGGCGCGGGTGAAGAAGCTCTCACCCGATTTCGACCTGCATCTCAGCCATGTCGTACAGGCCGACAAGCCAACCCGATTGATACTTACCCCCCGGAATTGAGACCGGTCCTGCCCCGGCCGCAGCAGAAAGCGCTTGTCGGGAGCGCACCAGACGCTTATTCCATTTCAATGATTTTTCATCACCAATAAATATTAATAATGCATAAGAAAGCAAGGTAAAATGCTCGGTTTAGCTGACCGCCCATGCTTCCCGCCAAGCCCGTGCTCCAGCCGTAACAGCATCGCCGCACCCACAAGGTTCGCCCAGTGATCGAATTCCACGACGTCCACAAGACCTATCGAGTTGCCGGTCGGGAAATCCCCGCCTTGCAACCGACCCGCCTGAACATCCAGGCCGGGCAGATTTTCGGCCTGATCGGCCATTCCGGTGCCGGCAAGAGCACCCTGCTGCGCCTGATCAACCGCCTCGAGGAGCCCAGCGGCGGCCGCATCCTGGTCGAGGGCGAAGACGTCACCGCCCTCGACGCCGAAGGCCTGCGCCGTTTCCGCCAGCGCGTCGGGATGATCTTCCAGCACTTCAACCTGCTGTCCTCGAAGACCGTCGCCGACAACATCGCCATGCCCCTGCGCCTGGCCGGCGGCTTCAGCCGTGCCGAAGTCGATGCGCGGGTCTCCGAGCTGCTCGCGCGGGTCGGCCTGTCCGACCACGCGCGCAAGTATCCGGCCCAGCTCTCCGGCGGACAGAAACAGCGCGTCGGCATCGCTCGCGCCCTGGCCTGCCGGCCGAGCATCCTGCTCTGCGACGAGGCCACCAGCGCCCTCGATCCGCAGACCACCGCCTCGGTCCTGCAACTGCTGGCGGAAATCAATCGCGAGCTGAAGCTGACCATCGTCCTCATCACCCACGAGATGGACGTGATCCGCCGTGTCTGCGACCAGGTCGCGGTCATGGACGGCGGCGCCATCGTCGAGCAGGGCGATGTCGCCGATGTCTTCCTCCATCCGCAGCACCCGACCACCCGCCGCTTCGTGTTCGAGGCCGAACGAGTCGACGAGGACGAGCGCCACGACGATTTCGCCCACGTGCCGGGTCTCATCCTGCGCCTGACCTTCCGCGGCGAAGCCACCTATGCGCCGCTGCTGGGCACCGTGGCGCGGCAGACCGGGGTCGACTACAGCATCCTTTCCGGACGCATCGACCGCATCAAGGACACGCCCTACGGCCAGTTGACCCTGGCCCTGGTCGGCGGTGACCTGGAAGCCGCCATGAGCCAGTTGAACGCCGCTGACGTACATGTGGAGGTACTGCGCTGATGGACTTCTTCGAAACCATGAGCTTCGCCAACATCGACTGGTACGAAATCTGGCTGGCCAGCGTCGACACCTTCTGGATGCTCGGCGGTTCGCTGCTGTTCACAGTGGTCCTCGGCCTGCCCCTCGGCGTCCTGCTGTTCCTTACCGGGCCACGGCAGATGTTCGAGCAGAAGGCGGTCTACACCCTGCTCTCGCTAGTGGTGAACATCCTCCGTTCGTTGCCGTTCATCATCCTGCTGATCGTGATGATCCCGCTGACCGTACTGATCACCGGTACCTCGCTGGGCGTCGCCGGGGCCATCCCGCCGCTGGTGGTGGGCGCCACGCCGTTCTTCGCGCGCCTGGTGGAAACCGCGCTGCGCGAGGTCGACAAGGGCATCATCGAGGCAACCCAGGCGATGGGCGCCAGCACCCGGCAGATCATCTGGAACGCCCTGCTGCCGGAAGCCCGGCCGGGCATCATCGCCGCCATCACCGTCACCGCCATCACCCTGGTCTCGTACACCGCGATGGCCGGAGTGGTCGGCGCCGGCGGGCTGGGCGACCTGGCGATCCGCTTCGGCTATCAGCGCTTCCAGACCGACGTGATGGTGGTCACGGTGGTGATGCTGCTGATCCTCGTCCAGATTCTGCAAACCGTGGGCGACAAGCTGGTGGTGCACTTCTCGCGCAAGTAAGCTTGCCGGCCAAGCCCAAAACCCTGAGCGCCGCGGTTATCCACAGCCGCCAGGAACACCTCGAAAGGAGTTGAAGATGAAAAAACTGCTTGCTGCTTTCTCCGCTGTCGCGGCGCTCGGCCTCACCGCCGCCCAGGCCGCCGAGTCCCTCACCGTCGCGGCCACCCCGGTGCCGCACGCGGAGATCCTCAACGTGGTCAAGCCGCTGCTGGCCAAGGAAGGCGTGGACCTGAAGATCAAGGAGTTCACCGACTACGTGCAGCCGAACGTGCAGGTCTCGGAAAAGCGCCTGGACGCCAACTTCTTCCAGCACCAGCCGTACCTCGATGAGTTCAACAAGGCCAAGGGCACCGACCTGGTCGCCGTGACCGGCGTACACATCGAGCCGCTGGGCGCCTACTCGAGCAAGTACAAGAAGCTCGACGAACTGCCTTCCGGCGCTACCGTGGTGATCCCCAACGACGCCACCAACGGCGGCCGCGCCCTGCTCCTGCTGGACAAGGCCGGGGTGATCAAGCTCAAGGACAACAAGAGCATCACCGCCACGCCGAAGGACATCGTCGACAATCCGAAGAACATCAAGATCCGCGAACTGGAAGCCGCGACCCTGCCGCGCGTGCTGACCCAGGTCGACATGGCGCTGATCAATACCAACTACGCCCTGGAAGCCAAGCTGAACCCGACCAAGGATGCGCTGGCCATCGAAGGCAGCGACTCGCCCTACGTGAACATCCTCGTCGCGCGGCCGGACAACAAGGACAGCGACGCCATGCAGAAGCTGGCCAAGGCCCTGCACAGCGCCGAGGTCAAGCAGTTCATCCAGGAGAAATACAAAGGCGCGGTGGTACCGGCGTTCTGAGCCAAGCCGCGTAACCGCCCCTGGAAAAAGCCCGGTCTTCGACCGGGCTTTTTCGTTTCCGTCCCGGCCGTACGTCTGCCTGCCGTGCCACGACAGAGGTCATTCGGCCGTTTGCGGGAAATGTAGTGAAAAAAACATTCCGTCACATATTGAACAATCTGAAAAATTCACTACACAATCGACCCACCTTCGAGGATGCCCCATGCAAGAACTAAAACAACGCCTGGCCTCCCCGCCCGCCGAACTGACGCCCGCGGAGCGCAAGGTGGTGCGTGCCCTGCTCGATGACTACCCGCGCCTCGGCCTCGGTCCGATGACGCGCCTGGCCCGGCACGCCGGAGTCAGCGACCCGACGATCATGCGCCTGGTGAAAAAGCTCGGCTTCGCCGGCTACGGCGACTTCCAGGAAGCGCTGCTGGCCGACGTCGACGACCGCCTGCGCTCGCCGCGCACCCTGCTCGCCGAACGCCGCGAGCGGATGGGCCGCGACGACACCTGGGCGCGCTACCTCGACCAGGCTGGCCAGAGCCTGCAACAGACCCTCGGCCTGACCCGCCCCGATGACATCCAGCGCCTCGCCGACTGGCTGCTCGACAGCCGCCTGCGCGTGCACTGCCACGGCGGACGCTTCAGCCGTTTCCTCGCCGGCTACCTGGTCACCCATCTGCGCCTGCTGCGCCCGCAGTGCCGATTGCTCGACGACGGCGCCCTGCTCCCCGACCAGCTCTACGACCTCGGCCGCCAGGACCTGCTGGTCCTGTTCGACTATCGCCGCTACCAGAGCCAGGCCCAGCACGTGGCCCAGGCCGCCAAGGCACGCGGCACACGGCTGGTGCTGTTCACCGACATCTACGCCTCGCCGCTGCGCGAACACGCCGACCTGATCGTCAGTTCGCCAGTGGAATCCGCCTCGCCCTTCGACTCGCTGGTGCCGGCCATGGCCCAGGTCGAGGCACTGGTAGCGACCCTGGTGGCGCGCATGGGCGCGCCGCTCGACGAACGCCTGGAGGGCATCGACCAGCTCCGCAACGCGTTCAGCAGTCATATTCTGGAGGAATGACCCGATGTTCAGCCTGCCCCACCACTCGCCGCGCGACCTGCCATTCGGCCGCCGGCAGACCGCCATCCTGTTCGTCGACATGCAGCGTGCCTGGGTCGAGCCGGGGCGCGACCCGCACGTCGATCCGCAGGCAGCCGGTTACTTCTACGAGCGCGTGCAGAACCAGGTGATCCCCAACCAGCAGCGCCTGCTCAGGGCCATGCGCGCAGTGGACGAGAACGTCCTGCACACCGTCATCGAGAGCCTCACCGCCGATGGTCGCGACCGCTCGCTGGATCACAAGCTGTCGGAGATGCACCTGCCCAAGGGCAGCCCGGACGCCAGGGTGATCGACGCCCTGGAGCCGACCGCCAACGAGATCGTGCTGCCGAAGACTTCTTCCGGCGTTTTCAACTCCACCGCCATCGACTACGTACTGCGCAACCTCGGCACCCGCCACCTGATCGTCTGCGGGGTGGTCACCGACCAGTGCGTGGACATGGCCGTGCGCGATGCCGCCGACCGCGGTTACCTGGTCACCCTGGTCGAGGATGCCTGCGCCACCCATACCCCGGAACGCCACCAGGCCTGCCTGGAAGCGATCAAGGGCTACTGCTGGATCAGCGACACCGAGACCGTCCTGCAACGCATCGCCGCCCTCGGCCGGAGCAACCTGTGAACCGCCTGCAGCCGGTACGCCTGGTCAGCTTCGTCACCACCGACCTGGCCGGCATCACCCGCGGGCGTTCGCTGCCCCTGGCGACCCTGGAGGAGCAATTGGCCAGCGGTTGCGGCTGGGTACCGGCGAACAGCTCGCTGACCCCCCAGGACCTGATCGACGAGAGCAGCCCCTGGGGCAGCCACGGCGACCTGCGCCTGCTGCCCGACCCGAACAGCCGGGTGCGCGTCGAGCAGGGTCCCGACGCCGCTGCGCCGGCGCTCGACTACCTGCACGGCAACCTGGTGGAAACCGACGGCACGCCGTGGCCGGCCTGCCCGCGCAGCCTGCTGCGGGCCGAGGTGGAACGCTATCGCGACAGCGGCCTGCAGGTCATCGCGGCGTTCGAACACGAATTCAGCCTGCTCGGCCTGCCCGGCGAGCGTCCGGCCGCGGCGTTTTCGCTGCAGGCCCAGCGTGCCGCCGGGCAGTTCCCCGGCTGGCTGGTCAGCGCCCTGGCCCAGGCTGGCACCGAGCCGGAGATGTTCCTCCCCGAATACGGCCAGCGCCAGTACGAGGTCACCTGCCGCCCGGCGCAGGGCGTGGCCGCCGCCGACCGCGCGGTGAACGTCCGCGAGGTCACTCGCGAAGTGGCGCGACAGATGGGCCTGCGTACCTGCTTCGCACCGCTGCCGGCACCCGGCGCGGTGACCAACGGGGTGCACCTGCACCTGAGCCTGCAACATGCCGACGGTAGCCCGCTGCTGTACGAGCCCGGTCGACCCAACGATCTCTCCGAACTCGGCGAGCACTGGGCCGCCGGCGTGCTCGCGCACCTGCCAGCGCTGTGCGCGCTGACCGCGCCTACCGCCGCCTCCTACCTGCGCCTGAAACCCCACCACTGGAGCGCCGCCTACGCCTGCCTGGGACTGCGCAACCGCGAAGCGGCGCTGCGCATCTGCCCGGTGGTGAGCGTCGGCGGCAAGCCGCTGGGCAAGCAGTACAACCTGGAATTCCGGCCGATGGACGCCACCGCCTGTCCGCACCTGGCGATGGCCGCGGTGCTGATCGCCGGCCGCCTGGGCATCGAACGACGCCTGCCGCTGCGCGCCCTGGCCGATATCGATCCGCACGGCCTCAGCGACGAAGAGCGCCAGGCCCGCGGCATCCAGGCCCTGCCGGCGACCCTCGGCGATGCGCTCGACTGCCTGCAACGCGACGAGGCGCTCTGTGCCGAGCTGCCAAAGCCGCTGCTGGACACCTACCTCGCCATGAAGCGCCACGAACTGGCGCTGACGGCGGGCCTTTCCGACGACGACCTGTGCCGCCACTATGCCGAGCTCTACTGACAACCCCGAACTCGGCATCTACCAGCTGCCGCCCTACCACCTGCTCAATCCCCAAGGGCGCAGCCCGCTGGTCCTGGTCTGCGAGCATGCCAGCCGGCACATTCCGCTGGAGTTGCAGCGCCTCGGCCTGGACCAGGCCGCGGCGGAAGAACACATCGCCTGGGATATCGGCGCCCTGGCGCTGGCCGAAGAGCTTTCCCGGCGACTCGACGCGCCATTGCTGGCGGCCGGCTACTCGCGTCTGCTGATCGACCTGAACCGACCGCTGGAGGCGCCCGACAGCATTCCGCCGCACAGCGAGGTCTACCCCGTTCCCGGCAACCGCGAGCTGTCCGAGACGGTGCGCCGCTATCGCCAGGATTGCCTGTTCCATCCGTTCCACCAGCGCCTGACGCAACTGCTCGACGAGCGCCAGGCCGCCGGCGTGCCGACCCGCGTGGTCGGCGTGCACAGTTTTACCCCGGTGTACCACGGCAGACCCCGCCCGCTGGTTGCCGGGGTGCTTTATCGCAACGCCGGCGCCTACGCCAGGCGCATCCTCGACGGTTTGCGCCGGCACGGCCTGGAAGTCGCCGGCAACCAGCCCTATGCGATCGACCCGGCGGAAGACACTACCGTTCCGGTGCATGGCGACGCACGCGGTCTGGAAGCGGTGCTGCTGGAGATCCGCAACGATGGATTGCGCACGCCGGATGCGGTGTACGCCTGGGCCGAGCGTCTGTATCCCTGGCTCTGATGCGATGACCGGCGCCGCCGGTCGCCAACAACGAGAAAGAGGCCCGCTTCGCGTGCGGCGCCGATAACGACAATACGCTGCCTTTTCCCGAGGAGCCCGTCATGGCCATCGAACAGTTCGGATACCGGCAACAGCTGCGCCGCAGCCTGTCCCTGAGCGACCTGATCATCTACGGGATGATCTTCATGATCCCCATCGCCCCGTTCGGGGTCTACGGCTGGGTCCATGCCGACGCCCACGGCATGGTGCCGATGGCCTACCTGGTGGGCATGCTGGCGATGCTCTTCACCGCCCTCAGCTACGGAGCCATGGCCAAGGCCTTTCCGATTGCCGGCTCGGTGTATTCCTACGCCCAGCGCGGCATCCACCCCCATGTCGGCTTCATCGCCGGCTGGGTGCTGCTGCTCGACTACCTGCTGATCCCGCCGCTGCTCTACGTGTTCAGCGCGCTGGCGCTGAACCACTTGTTCCCGGCGATCCCCAAGCTGGCCTGGATGCTGCTGTTCCTGGTCTCGGCGACCCTGGTCAACCTGCGCGGCATCACCTTCGCCGCCCGCGCCAACCTGTTGTTCCTGATCGGAGAGCTGGTGGTGCTGGCGATCTTCCTGGTGGTCGGCTACCAGGCGCTGGAAGGCGGCCTGGGCAACGGCCGGCTGACCCTCGAACCGCTGTATCGCCCGGAAGCCTTCGATCTCGGCCTGGTAATGAAGGCCGCCTCGATCGCCGTACTGTCGTTCCTCGGCTTCGACGCCATCTCCACCCTCGCCGAGGAGGTCAAGGGCGATCCCGCCCGGCAGATCGGCCGCGCCGCGCTGATCGCGCTGTTCATCATGGGCGGCATCTTCATCGCGCAGACCTGGCTGGCCACCGACCTCGCCGCCGGGATGAACTTCAAGTCGGCGGACACCGCCTTCTACGAGATCGCCGAAGCGGCCGGTGGCCAGTGGCTGTCGATGCTGACCGCGGTAGCCACCGCGCTGGCCTGGGGTGTCACGGTGTCGATCACCTCGCAGGCAGCGGTCTCGCGCCTGCTCTACTCGATGGCCCGCGACGGCAGGCTGCCGCGCGCGCTGGCCAGGGTCCATCCGCGCTACCAGACGCCGCACGTCAGCCTGTACCTGGTGGCGGTGCTGTCGCTGGGAATCGGCTGGGCCTTCCTCGACGCACCGGACGTGCTCACCTCACTGGTGAACTTCGGTGCCCTCACCGGCTTCTGCCTGCTGCACCTGAGCGTGATCAACCACTACTACCGCCGCCAGCGCTCCGGCCAGTGGTTGCGGCATCTACTGTTCCCGCTGGTGGGCCTGGCGATCATCGCCTACGTGCTGTACAGCATGAGCCTCGACGCACAGTTGCTCGGACTGGCCTGGATCGCGGTGGGGCTGGTCTACCTGGCGTTGCTGCAACGCGGCGGGCGCCAGGCGCCAACGGAGTTGGCGAAGGATCTCTGACGCCTCGCGAGGACTGGTTCAGGCCGGCTCTTCGCCGACGAAATCGCTGCGGCTGAGGCCATGCCGCAGCATCTTTTCGTTGAGTGTCCGGCGCGGCAGTTGCAGCAACTCCATCACCGCCTTGATATCCCCGCGGCACTGGCCGAGCGCCTGGCGCAGGCACTCCGCCTCGAAGGCTTCCATGCGTTCCGCCAGCCCCGAGGTGAGGCCGCCGCCTTCCTCGGCGTCCCCACGCTCCAGGCCGAGGACATGGCGCTCGGCGGCGTTGGCCAGCTCGCGTACATTGCCCGGCCAGTCGTGGGCCATCAGCCGCGCCAGTTCCGCCGGCGCGGCGGGCTGCGGCTCGCGGCCGAGGCGCTGGCTGGCAACGCTGGCGAAATGTTCGAAGAGCAGCGGGATGTCCTCGCGACGCTCGCGGATCGGCGGCAGGCGCAGCTCGGCGACGTTCAGGCGATACACCAGGTCCTCGCGGAAGCGTCCGGCACGTGCTTCGGCCAGCAGGTCGGGCTTGGTCGCGGCAATCACCCGCAGGTCGACGTGGATACTCTGGTTCGAGCCAAGCCGCTCCAGTTGCTGCTCCTGCAGGACGCGCAGCAGCTTGACCTGCTGCGCCAACGGCATGCTTTCGATCTCGTCGAGGAACAGGGTGCCGCCATGGGCATGCTCGAGCTTGCCGATGCGCTTGCCCTGCGCGCCGGTGAAGGCGCCGCTCTCATGACCGAACAGCTCGCTCTCGAACAATTGCTCGGGAATCGCCGCGCAGTTCAGCGCCACGAACGGCTTGTCGGCGCGCGGCCCGAAGTCGTGCAGGCAGCGGGCAACCAGTTCCTTGCCGCTGCCGGTCTCGCCACGGATCAGGACGTTCACCGGGGTCGGCGCCAGGGCCAGAACCTGCCGGCGCAACGCTTCCATCGGCTTGGACACGCCGAGCAGACGCGCATCGACCTGGTCCTTGAGACTGGCCTGCTCCTTCAGGCGCCGATTCTCCAGCACCAGGCGGCGCTTTTCCAGCGCGCGCCGCAAACTGCCGAGCAGGCGCTCGGGCGTGAAGGGTTTCTCGATGAAGTCGTAGGCACCCTGGCGCATGGCCTCCACCGCCATCGGCACGTCGCCGTGCCCGGTGACCATGATCACCGGCAGGTCGCGATCGACCGCCTGCAGGTTGGCGAGCAGTTGCAGGCCGTCCATGCCGGGCATGCGCACATCGCTGATGACCACCCCGGCGAAGGACTTGTCCAACGCTCCCAGGCATTCCTCGGCGCGCAGGCACAGGCGCACCTCGAAGCCCGACAGCTCCAGCCATTGCTGCACCGCTTCGCGGATCGTCGCTTCGTCGTCGACGAAGATCACCTGGTCGCTCATGTCGTTACGCTCGTGTCATCGGGGGCCGCCGGCAGGATCAGGCTGAACACCGCTCCCGCCTCGGCATTGGCGACCTGCAGGCGGCCGCCGAGTTCGTGGACGATCCCATAGGATACCGCCAGGCCGAGGCCGAGTCCCTCTCCCACCGGCTTGGTGGTGAAGAACGGATCGAAGACGCTGCCCAGGTGCTCGGCGGGAATCCCGCCGCCGTTGTCGGCGACGCTCAGCACCCAGTCGCCGCCAAGCCGTTGCAGGGCCAGGCGGATCCATGGCCGCTCCTGGCCGGCAACGGCATCCAGTGCGTTGCGCAGCAGGTTGACCAGCACCTGTTCCAGGCGGATCGCGTCACCCATCACCCAGGCCGGCCAGAGCAGCGCCTGCTCGATCTCCACCCGTTCGGCGCGGATTCGCGGCAGCAACAACTGCTGCGCCTGTTCGACCACGTGACCCAACTCGATACGCTCGCGCAGGCCGCCGGCGCTCTTGCGCGCGAAGGTCTTCAGGTGGCCGGTGAGCGCGGCCATGCGTTCGAGCATCTGGTCGATGCGCGGCAACGCCTGGCGCGCCTCGTCGTGGCGTCCGGCGTCGAGCAGCAGGCGCAGGCTGGCCAGTTGCATGCGCTGGGCGGTGAGCGGCTGGTTGATCTCATGGGCCAGGGCTGCCGACATCTGCCCCAGGGCGGCCAGCTTGGCCGCCTGCACCAGGCCGTCCTGCGCGGTACGCAGGTCGGCGGTGCGCTGCTCGACCAGGCGCTCCAGCTCCTCCCGGCTACGTTGCCGCAGGCGGGCGATACGCCAGCGCTGGTGCAGGAACAAGCCGAGGAAGACCAGCGCCAGCCAGGTGCCGGCGGCGGCCAGGCGCGCGGTGGCGACGTCGTCCTGGATGCTCGCGGTGTCGCGCAGCAAGTGGAGGGTCCAGCCGTCGTTGGGCAGGTCCAGCGATTGCCAGAGGTAGTCCTTCTCGCCGTCGGCGCTTTCCACCCGCGCCAGACGGCTGTCTTCGCCGTAGCTGCGCAAGGTCTGGTGGCGCAGGGGTGTCAGGGGCTGGCGATCGTATTGCCGGGTCTCCGCCAGTTCGAAGCGGTCCACGGTATCCAGCGGTTCCAGTTCGCGGTAGCGCCAACCGGCGTGGTTGGCGAGGAACACGATGCCCTTGGCGTCGCTGGCCAGGACCAGGTCGGGGGTCTGGTTCCACTGCCGTTCCAGATCGGGAAACTCCAGCTTGACCACGATTGCGCCCAGGAAGCTGCCGTCCTCGGCGCGCACCGCGTGGGACAGGAAATAACCGGGAATCCCGCTGATCACCCCGACCGCATAGAAACGTCCGGAGCCTTGGGCGATGGTCTGGCGGAAATAGGGACGGAAACCGTAATTGTGGCCCACGTAGCTGGTCGGCAGGTTCCAGTTGCTCGCCGCCACGGCCAGCCCGGTACGGTCGAGCAGCTCCAGGGTGGAGGAGCGGGCGGCCAGGTTGATGCTTTCCAGCTTGAGGTTGAGGCGCTGCTGCAACTCGCCGTCGATCGGCCCGGCCAGCGCCGCGCGCAGGTCCGGATCCAGCGCCAGTACCGCCGGCAGGCTGCGGAAGCGTTCGATCAGGGTCTGCAGCGAGCCGGCGTAGAGGTCCAGCTGCTTGCGCACCTGTTCGCCCTCGGCGCGTAGCGCCTGCTGCCGCGCCTGGCGACCCGCCCAGTCCATGGACAGCAGCAGGCCGCCGAGCAGCGGCAGCAACAGCAGGAACAGGCGCAGCGGACGGGACAAGGACATCGGCGGATCGAAACGGCGGCGGGAAGCGGCGACGATAGCACGGCGCCCGGTTACACTGCGCGCCGTACGAGGAGTCCGCCCATGTCGCTATCCCCCTGGTCCCATTCCTGCTCGGCCGGTTTCACCCTGCGCGGCTGGCGCAGCGAACCGAGCGGCAAGCCGTTGCTGCATTTCCTCCATGGCAACGGCTTCTGCGGCCGCACCTACGAACCGATGCTGCGTCTGTTGGCGGAGGATTTCGACCTCTGGCTGTGCGACATCCAGGGCCACGGCGAAAGCGACCACGGCGGCCGCTTCCACGGCTGGAACCGCAACGCCGAGATGGCGGTGGAGGCCTTCGAGGCCGGGCGCGGTCCCTATGGAGATGTCCAGCGACTGGCCTGCGGGCACAGCTTCGGCGGCGTCCTCAGCAGCCTCGTCCTGGCCCGCCATCCCACCCTGTTCGCCCGCGCCGTGCTGCTCGACCCGGTACTGTTCACCCCGGCGATGATCGGCGTGATGGCACTTTCCGAGACCCTCGGCCTGCAATTGCGCGGCAGCCTGGCGAAGAAGGCGCGCCTGCGCCGCAGCCAGTGGCCCGATCGCGCAGCCGCCTACGCCGGCTTGCGCGGCCGCGGTATCTTCAAGGGCTGGACCGACGAGGCGCTGTGGGCCTACGTGGAATATGCGCTGAAGGAGAGCGACGGCGGAGTCGAGCTGAAGTGCCGGCCAAGCCGCGAAGCGGAGATCTTCAGCTCCTTCCCCAGGCGGCTGTGGCCGTCGCTGGGCAAGATCACCACGCCGACCCGCGTGCTCTACGGTGACCGCACCTACCCTTTCGTCGCCAAGTCGGTGGCGCGCTGGTGCTCGCTCAACCCCCAGGTCAGCGCCCACGTGGTGGTCGGCGGCCACTGCTTCATGCAGGAAGACCCGGCCGATGCCGCCGAACGCGTACGCGACTTTCTCCTGCCCAATCCATGAACGCTCCTTCCGTGGGGAATCCGGCGCTCATCCATCGGTCCCAGGGAGGATGACCCCACAGGACCGAGCCATGCGCCCTCTCCTCTTCAGTGCCCTTCTCCTGCTTTCCGGGCATACCCAGGCCAGCGAATGGAACGACAGCCAGGCCGTGGACAAGCTATTCGGCGCGGCCGGGGTGAAAGGCACCTTCGTCCTCTACGATGTGCAGCGGCAGCGCTATGTCGGCCATGACCGGGAGCGCGCGGAAACCCGCTTCGTTCCCGCTTCCACCTACAAGGTGGCGAACAGCCTGATCGGCTTATCCACAGGGGCGGTTAGATCCGCCGACGAGGTTCTTCCCTATGGCGGCAAGCCCCAGCGCTTCAAGGCCTGGGAGCACGACATGAGCCTGCGCGAGGCGATCAAGGCATCGAACGTACCGGTCTACCAGGAACTGGCGCGGCGCATCGGCCTGGAGCGGATGCGCGCCAATGTCTCGCGCCTGGGTTACGGCAACGCGGAAATCGGCCAGGTTGTGGATAACTTCTGGTTGGTGGGACCGCTGAAGATCAGCGCGATGGAACAGACCCGCTTTCTGCTCCGACTGGCGCAGGGAGAATTGCCATTCCCCGCCCCGGTGCAGTCCACCGTGCGCGCCATGACCCTGCTGGAAAGCGGCCCGGGCTGGGAGCTGCACGGCAAGACCGGCTGGTGCTTCGACTGCACGCCGGAACTCGGCTGGTGGGTGGGCTGGGTGAAGCGCAACGAGCGGCTCTACGGCTTCGCCCTGAACATCGACATGCCCGGCGGCGAGGCCGACATCGGCAAGCGCGTCGAACTGGGCAAGGCCAGTCTCAAGGCTCTCGGGATACTGCCCTGACGCTCTGCCGCCTCAGTCGCCGACCTTTTTCTGCCGGGACTGCCGCCACTCGTCGAGGCGAATCACCTCGGCGCTATGCACCGGCGGGTTGTCGACCTCGGCGGCCGCCTCGAAGCGATGCGGGGCCAATTCGATGGCGCCGAGGTGATAGCCATACATGACGATGCGCCCGGCGTAGCGTTCCTCGCCGCTGACGGTGAATTCGAAACCGAACTCGCGGCTCAGCCGCCACTGACCACGGTGGTCACGGGCCAGGCGCAGGCGCCGGCGCGCGACATTCTCGTCGAGCAGTTCCACGCCCTGCTTGGCGCAATGCTGCTTGGCCAGCAGCAACGCCCGCTCGCGTACGCCATGGGCGCGCCACCACCAGGCTGCGGCGGCG
This sequence comes from Pseudomonas aeruginosa, assembly GCF_001457615.1. Classification (GTDB taxonomy): domain Bacteria; phylum Pseudomonadota; class Gammaproteobacteria; order Pseudomonadales; family Pseudomonadaceae; genus Pseudomonas; species Pseudomonas aeruginosa. The sequence goes on from NZ_LN831024.1 coordinate 6,259,279, forward strand.
CCCAACAGGAGCATGACGAAAAGGTTACCCAGGGTCACGAGCGGAATCCGGTGTAGGGGGACGGCCAGCTTACCCGTTCTCCCGGCAGGCAGCGAGTGGGGGGTGTTTTCGCCATGTGAATTAGCCCCCATACTGCGCCGACTCAGCTGTAGGAAGTCGTCTCATGCCACGTACGCCCCACCTGCTCGCCATCCAGTCCCATGTGGTCTTCGGCCACGCCGGCAATGCCGCGGCGGTGTTCCCGATGCAGCGCATCGGAATCAACGTCTGGCCGTTGAACACGGTGCAATTCTCCAACCACACCCAGTACGGTCAATGGACCGGGCAGGTGCTGCCGCCGGAGCAGATTCCGGCGCTGGTGGACGGTATTGCCGGCATCGGCGAACTGGGCAACTGCGACGCGGTGCTGTCCGGCTATCTCGGCAGCGCCGCCCAGGGCCGCGCCATTCTCGATGTGGTGGCACGGATCAAACAGGCCAACCCTCGGGCGTTGTACCTCTGCGACCCGGTCATGGGCCACCCAGAAAAAGGCTGCATCGTGGCCCCGGAAGTCAGCGACTTCCTGCTGGAAGAAGCCGCCGCGGTCGCCGACTACCTGTGCCCCAACCAGTTGGAGCTGGACAGCTTCTGCGACCGCCAGCCGAACTCCCTCGCCGACTGCGTGGAAATGGCACGGAGCCTGCTGGCACGCGGTCCCAGGGCAATCCTGGTAAAGCACCTGAACTATCCGGGCAAGGCCGGCGACACCTTCGAGATGCTGCTGGTGGCCGCCGATCAGGCCTGGCACCTGCAACGCCCGCTGCTGGCCTTCCCGCGGCAACCGGTCGGGGTCGGCGACCTGGCCTCGGGGCTGTTCCTCTCTCGCCTGCTGCTCGGCGACGACCTGCGTAACGCCTTCGAATTCACCGGCGCCGCGGTCCATGAAGTGCTGCTGGAAACCCAGGCCTGCGGCAGCTACGAGCTGGAGCTGGTGCGGGCGCAGGATCGGATCGCACATCCACGTCTCAAATTCGAAGCTCGCTCACTCGCAATGTAGGAATCTGACATATCATTCTCGGTCTTCCGACAGAGATAGACCGACGAATGAGCCCCACCAGCGCCCTACCTGCCCTAGCCTGCCTGGCTGTTGCGCTCGCCACCTGTGAGTTCATTCGTCGCCTTGGCAGCGCGCGCCTGCCCGCTTCCCGGTTCGTCACCATCGACGGCCTGCGCGGTTACCTGGCGTTCTTCGTTTTTCTCCATCACTCGTCCATCTGGTACTACTACCTGAAGGATGGTCTCTGGCAACTACCGCCGTCCCGGCTCTACGCCCATTTCGGCCAGACCAGCGTCGCGCTGTTCTTCATGGTCACCGGCTTCCTCTTCGCTCACAAGCTCCTGCACAGCCGCGGCACGCCGATCAGATGGCTGGATGTCTATGCATCGAGGATTGCCCGGCTGCTCCCAGCCTATCTCCTGGCAATGGCACTGCTATTCCTTTTGGTGTTCACGGCCACCGGCTTTTCCCTACGCGAGGCGCCCTCGGCCCTGCTTGGCAAGATGCTCGACTGGTTGCTCTTCTCGATACCGAGCAAGCCTGACATGAACGGTTTCATCGGGACATTCCGCATCGTGGCAGGGGTGACCTGGACGCTGCCCTATGAGTGGTTGTTCTACTTCTGCCTGCCATTCCTCGGCGTCCTGCTCGGGAACCGTCCTTCCCCAGTAGCCATGGCCATCATGGCAGGCATGATCTGGCTGGTACTGAAAGCCTGGCAGCCGAACTGGACGCTCGCCTATATGTTCGTCGCTGGTGGGTTGTCAGCGCTCGCGGTACGCTCGACGCACCTGCAGCGATTCGCCGCGAGTATCCCCGGCAATCTCCTATGCCTGGCGCTCCTGCTCCTACCCGGAGTGCTCTTTCCCAGCGCCTATCAGGAAACGGCGATCCTCATTCTCGGCCTGGCTTTCCTGCTGATTGCGGCGGGTTCGAGCCTATTCGGCCTGCTGACTCAAGCACTGTCCCGCTTCCTCGGCGAAATGACCTACAGCATGTATCTGCTGCACGGGTGCATCCTATTCATCAGCTTCGAACTGCTGATCGGCAGGGACAACGCCAAGGCGTTTTCCGCTCTGGAACACTGGCTGGTCATAGGTGCGATCACTCCCCTGGTAGTGCTCGCGTCGTATCTATCCTTCCGTTTCATAGAAAGTCCGGCCATGCAACGCTCCAGGCAACTCAGCGCTCTGCTGGGCAAACCGATGCTGGCGCTCAAGCGCCTGGGCCGTCACCCGACTGCTGGCTAAAGAACGTATTTCCCCAACATCAACCCACCGACCACCATCACCGCCATCAGTACGAAAGCCATGCCCAGGCGCCGCTCGATCAGGGTCTTCAGGCGTGGGCCAGCCCAGAACAGCAAAGCGCAGGTAGCGGCGAAGCGCAGGCTGCGGGCGACAAGGCTGAGGCCGACGAACAGCCAGAGGTCGAGCTGGGTCACTCCGCTGGTAATGGTGATCACCTTGTACGGCAGCGGCGTGAAGCCGCCGCCCAGCAGCACCATCAGCCAGCCCAGTTCGTTGTAGCGTTCGGCGACCTGTTCGAAGTTCTCCAGCAAGCCGTAGAACGCCAGGATCGGCATGGCCACGCTCTCGAACAGCAGCAAGCCGATGAAATAGCCGGCGATGCCGCCCAGCACCGAGCTGATCGCGCAGATCGCCGCGTAGCGCCAGGCCTTGGCCCGGTTGGCCAGGACCATCGGCACCAGCAAGGCGTCCGGCGGAATCGGGAAGAACGAGCTTTCGGCGAAGGTCACCCCGCCCAGGGCCAGCTCCGCGCGGGGATGGCCGGCCAGGCGCAGGGTCCAGTCGTAGAGACGGCGCAACATGTCAGGCCGACTGCGGCAGCGGTGCGTCGGCGCCGCGCTCGTCACGGTCGAGTCCCAGGCGATGGACCATGCCGCAGGCGATCTCGCGCTCGCCCATGATCACCAGGTTGGCGCCGTTCTGCTCCAGGTAGTCCACCTCGGCGTCGAAATGCGCCCGGGCGACGATGTCCAGCGGCGGGTTCACCGCGCGGGCGTGGCTGGCGATCTGCCCGGCCTCGAAGCCGTTGGGAATGGCGATCAGCAACCAGCGCGCCTCGGCGATGTTGGCCAGTTCCAGCACGCCGGGACTGGCGGCGTTGCCGAGGACCACGCTGTAGCCCTGTTCGCGCAGTTCGTCGGCCTTATCACGCTTGTCCACCACCACCACGAAGGGCGTCCCGGCGGCGCGCAGGCGAGCGCTGACCAACCCGCCAACCCGGCCATGACCGATCAGCACCGCATGCTCGCGCTCCAGGATCGGCGGCGGCAGGTCCTGCGCCGGCATCTCGCGAACCCCGCCAGCGGCCTCCGCCAGGCGCTGCTCCTTGCGTTGCTGCAGGCGATCGATGGCGATGAACAGCAGCGGATTGACCAGGATCGACAGGATCGCCCCGGCCAGCACCAGGTCGCGGCTCTGCTCCGGCACCAGTTCGAGGCCAATGCCCAGGCCGATGAGAATGAAGGAAAACTCGCCGATCTGCGCCAGGCTGGCGGCGATCACCAGTGCGGTGCTGTTCGGATGGCCGAAAGCGCGGACGATCAGGTAGGCGGCCACCGACTTGCCGAAGACGATGACCAGGAAAGTGGCCAGGACCGTCAGCGGCTCCTGCAACAGGATCATCGGATTGAACAGCATCCCTACCGAGACGAAGAACAGCACCGCGAAAGCGTCGCGCAGCGGCAACGAGTTCTCCGCCGCCTCGTGGCTGAGCTCGGACTCGTTGAGAATCATCCCGGCGAAGAAGGCGCCTAGCGCGAAGGACACCCCGAACAGCACCGCCGAGCCATAGGCGATGCCCAGGGCAATGGCCAGCACGGCCAGGGTGAAGAGCTCCCGCGAACCGCTGGCGGCGATCCTCTCCAGCACCCAGGGCACCACCCGGCGACCGCCGAAGATCATCAGGGCGACGAAGGCGGCGACCTTGCCCAGGGTAATCAGCAGCGGCCAGAGCAGACCGGCGTCGCCGCCGTCGGTCTTGCCGCCGAGGGTGCCGGCGAGCGCCGGCAGGAGCACCAGGGTCAGGACCATCGCCAGGTCCTCGACGATCAGCCAGCCGATGGCGATCCTGCCACGCTTGGTGTCCAGCAACTGGCGCTGCTCCAGGGCGCGCAACAGCACCACGGTACTGGCCACCGACAGGCTCAGGCCGAATACCAGGCCGCCGCCGAAGCTCCAGCCGAGCAGCTTGGCCAGGCCGATGCCAAGCAGCGTGGCGACGCCGATCTGCACCAGCGCCCCGGGAATGGCAATGGCCTTCACCGAGAGCAGGTCCTTGAGCGAGAAGTGCAGGCCGACGCCGAACATCAGCAGGATCACGCCGAGTTCGGCGATTTCCTGCGACAGCGCCTGGTCGGCGACATAACCGGGAGTGAACGGCCCGGCCAGGACGCCCGCGAGCAAGTAGCCGACCAGCGGCGAAATGCGCAGGCGATTGGCCAGGGCCCCGAAGAGGAAGGCGAGGACGAACCCCGCGGCGAGTGTAGTGAGTAACGGCGTATGGTGCATCAGGACTCCCGGCAACACGGGGAACGCGTCCTCCGCGGCCTGGCCGGCGGACGACGACGTTCGAAATGGATCACGGACCCGCGCCCGTGACGGCAAGGCGGAAAGGCTTTCCGCCAACGGAGCCGGGCAGAGCGACCGGCCCATGGCATTCGAGCGACCCGACGGCGGCTATGGTTCCTGGCGAAACCCGGCGCGATACCGACAGGTTAACCCGTTGACGTTGCTGGAGTTTTAACAGGCACGCCGGTTTCTTATCAAGAAATGTCAGGAATGGACGCCAGCAGAGGCAAACCTCTGCGTTTTCTTATGAAAAGCTGCGAAAATTCGCGAAACGGCAGCAGGTCCGAAGCGGGCTCGACCGGACACCGGCAGCCTTCCTCATCCGTCTTCGCGAATCGCCTGGTAGCGGGCCTCCAGCTCCGCGCGCAGCTGGCGGCGTTGTTGGGCCTGGGCGAAGCGGCGCTTCTGCTCGGCGGTTTCCAGCTCCAGCGGGCGGACGGCCACCGGCTTGCGCTCGTCATCCAGGGCGACCATGGTGAAGAAACAGCTGTTGGTATGACGCACGGACTGCTCGCGGATGTTCTCGGTGATGACCTTGACGCCGATTTCCATGGAAGTCCGCCCGGTGTAGTTGACCGAAGCGAGGAAGGTCACCAGTTCGCCGACATGCACCGGCTCGCGGAAGATCACCTGATCCACCGACAGGGTCACCACGTAGCGACCGGCATAGCGACTGGCGCATGCATAGGCGACTTCGTCGAGATACTTCAGGAGGGTGCCGCCATGGACATTGCCGGAGAAATTGGCCATGTCCGGAGTCATCAGCACGGTCATCGACAGTTGGTTGTTTCCGGGTTGCATAGCGCTTTTTCTCTCATCAGGACGGGCGGGGGACACCATAGACGCAAACGAAGACGGCAGCGGCCACAAATTTTCAATCGTCATGATCGAAATCGCGCCGGGTCGTGCAGACATCCGCGGGCTTTTCTAGACTGGCCCTTTTCCACCGGGAATCGCTCCAATGCCTGCCGCCATACGCATCCTTCTCCTGGCCCTGGCCGTGCTTGCCGGCATCGGTGCCGCTGCCATCCAGGCCGAGGATACGCCCTGCGCCACCGCCGCGGAATGCAACACGCGCGGCACCCAGGCTTATCGACAGGGGAGTTATCCACAGGCGCTGGAGGCCTTCGCCTGGCAATTGCGCCTGGCCGAGCGCCAGGAACAGGGCGGAGCCGACTCGGAACAGGCGCTGAACAATCTCGCGCTGACCAGCCTCAAGGCCGGGCAACCGGGACGCGCCCGCGCCTGGATGAACCTGGCGCTGGATCGCGGCTACAGCGGCAAGGCCACGCGCTACAACCTGGAACAGGTCGCCCTGAAAGTCGACTATCCGTCCCTCCAGGGCCTCGCCGGGCACTACCTGCGCTACGCCGGGCAGGCCGAATGGGAAAGCCTGCAGATCGAACCGGTGAAGGGCGGCTACCAGGCGAGCTTCGCCCTGATGCGCATCGGCAATCCGGAGAAACTGATGGAATATGGGCCCGCGGCGGTCGGCGAGCTGTCCGGTCGGCTGGAGGGGCAAGGCGCGCTCTACCGGCTGCGCAGCGAAGGCCTGGGCGCCGGCTGCAGCCTGCTGGTATGGCAGGAAGGCATCGACCTGCGAGTGGTGGAGAGCCTTGGCGGGAACTGCCAGGGTTACGGCGGCATGGGCATCGCCGCCGCCGGTAACTGGGTGAAGATATCCAGTCAGGCCAGGGACGACTGAAACTTTTCCACAGGCCGCTCCAGCGGAGCGACCCGTGGAAAATCCACTCAGCGGCCAGCGGACAGGCCGAAGTCCACCGCCAGGTCGGCGCCCGTGATCGCTTCGGCCTGAGGGCCGCAGAGATACCAGACCAGCTCGGCGACTTCTTCCGGGCGGATGAAGCGTGCCGCCTTGCCCTGTGGATAATCCTTCAGCAGCGCGCGCTTGTAGCCATCCGGATTGCCCATCCCATAGCGTTCGGCCTGGTAGTCGAGCATCGGCGTGGCGATATCCGCCGGCGACACGGCGTTGACCCGCACGCCCTGCTCGGCCAGTTCCAGCGCCAGGGTCTTGCTCAGCATGGTCAGCGCCGCCTTGCTCGCGCAATACGCCGCCGAACCCCGGTAGGCCTGGCGTCCGGAGTCGCTGGAGATGTTGACGATGCTGCCCTGGTTTTCCTTCAGGTAGGGAATCGCGGCCTGGCACATGTAGAAGGAGGCCTTGAGGTTGACTCCCAGGACCAGGTCGAAATCCTCCTCGGTGAAATTTTCCACAGGCCCCTCGCGCCAGACGCCCGCGGCATTCACCAGGGCGTCGAGACGTCCGGTACGGGCGAGAATCTTCGACATCAGGGTATGGCAGTTATCCGCGCTGCGCAGGTCGGCGACCCCGCTGGCGTCCAACGGCACCTGCGCGTTCAGCGCGTGCAGGCCCTCCTTATCCACATCCGTGGCGGCGATGCGCCAATGACTCTGGGCGAAACGCTTGGCGATTGCCCGGCCCAAGCCGCCGGCTGCACCAGTGATAAGAACGACGGGCGTGCTCATCTGCTTTTCCTTACTCCTGTGCCGCGTGGAAAACACCGACGGCCAATCGGCCGCCCGCTTCAATGACTGACCGGCAACGCCGGCAGCCGTTCATTCAGGCCTGGTTGAGATACCAGCGCCAGTCCTGCTCGCCGACCTCGCCCATGAAGGCACGGTATTCGGCCTGCTTGATCGCCAGGTAGATCTTCAGGAAATCCTCGCCGAGCGCCTCGCGCGCCCAGGCCGAGCCCTCCAGCGCGCGCAGCGCGGTCAGCCAGTCGCTCGGCAACGCCTGGGTGGCTTGAGCGTAGCCGTTGCCGGTGATCGGCGCACCGGGGTCGAGTCGCTCGCGAATCCCCAGGCGCACCGCCGCGAGCAACGCCGCCGCCGCCAGGTAGGGATTGGCGTCGGCGCCGCAGATGCGGTGCTCGATGTGCCGGCTGGACGCCGGGCCGCCGGGAACCCGCAGCGACACGGTGCGGTTGTTGATTCCCCAGGTCGGCGCCAGCGGCGCGTAGCTGTTCGCCTGGAAGCGGCGGAACGAGTTGGCGTTCGGACAGAACAGCGCCAAAGACTCCAGCAGGCACGCCTTCATTCCACCGATGGCCTGGCGCAGCAGCGGGGTCCCGGCCGGGTCCTCGCTGGCGAACAGATTGTTGCCAGCGGCGTCGGCCAGGCTGACGTGCAGGTGCAGGCCGTTGCCGGATAGATCGGCGAACGGCTTGGCCATAAAGCAGGCCTGCAACCCATGGCGATTCGCCACACCCTTGACCAGGCGCTTGTAGCGCACGCCTTCGTCGATCGCCTGGAGCGCGTCGAAGCGGTGCTGCAGGGTAATCTCCACCTGCCCCGGCGCGTACTCCGAGATCGCCGTGCGCGCCGGCAGGCCCTGGGCCTCGCAGGCGGCATACAAGTCATCGAGGAATGGCTGCAACTGCTCCAGCTCGTAGACGCCATAGACCTGGGTCGCCCGCGGCCGCTGGCCATTCATCTGCAACGCCGGCAACGGCCGGCCGTCGCTGTCGCGTTCGCGGTCGAGCAGGTAGAACTCCAGTTCCACCGCCATCACCGGGTGGAAACCCTCCGCCTGCAGGCTGTGGATAACCCGCTGCAGCACATGCCGGGGATCGCCCGCCGCGGCCGGTAGCCCGAACTCGGGATGCATGCTGACCTGCACCTGTCCGGTCGGTGACTGCCGCCAGGGTTGCAGGGTCAGGCTGCCGGGCAGCGGGAAGGTCCAGCAATCGGCATCGCCGACGTCCCAGACCAGGCCGGTCTCCTCGACGTCATCGCCATTGATGGTCAGGCCGAGGATGGTGCTCGGCAGCGGCCGCCCGCTTTCGTAGACCGCCAGCAGCTCGTCGCGATGCAGCAGCTTGCCACGCGGCACGCCGTTGGCGTCGATCAGGAACAGCTCGATGCTGCGCACCTCGGGGTGTGCGGCGAGGAACTCGCGGGCTTCCCGCGGATCGGCGAAATGCATCTCAGGCCTCCCGCGCGCCGGGTATGGCGAGCAACTCGCCGAGCGCCTCGTCGAGGCTGGAGAGCAGGCGGTCGACGTCTTCTTCGCGAGTGTCCGGGCAACACAGGGTCATGTTGTGGAACGGCGTGATGAGGATGCCGCGGTTGATCAGATACAGGTGCAAGGCCATCTGCAGGCTGTCGTGGAACGCCGCCTCGGCGGCCGCGCCGTCGCGTGGGGGGTGCGGGCAGAACTGGAACTCGCTGCGCGCGCCGAGCTCGGTCACCGACCAGGCCAGGCCGTGCTTGTGGATAATCCTGCGGAAGCCCTCGGCCAGACGCGCCGCCAGGGGCAGCATGTGGGCGTAGGCGGCATCGGTCATCACCTCTTCCAGGTTGGCGCGCATACAGCGCATCGCCAGGGCGTTGGCCGACAGCGTGGTACCCATGCCGCTGTGGCCGTGGCCTTCGCTCTGCTCGCTGGCACGTGCCCTGGCCAGTTGCATGGCGCTGGCCATCGCCGCGCTGCAACCATACACCGAGCACGGTACGCCGCCGGCGATCGGCTTGCCGAGGGTGATGAAGTCCGGCTCGAGTTTCCAGGCGCGGGTACAGCCGCCTGGTCCGGTGGAGATGGTGTGGGTCTCGTCGATGATCAGCAGCGTGCCGTGACGACGGGTCAGCTCGCGCAGCTTCTGGTGGAAGCCGGGTTGCGGCAGGACCATACCGATGTTGGTCATCGCCGGCTCGCAGAGCACGGCGGCCACGTCTTCGCTGGCCAGCGCCCGCTCCAGGGCCTGGAGGTCGTTGAACGGCACCGCGCGGCTGAACTGGGTGAGGTCGTGGGCCTGGCCGAGCAGGCCGGAGCGATGCACGGTGCGGCTGTCGCGGCAGCGAACCAGGGTGTCGTCGACCGTGCCGTGGTAGCAACCGTCGAATACCAGCACCACCTTGCGACCGGTGATCGCACGCGCCCAGCGCAGGACGAAGCGGTTGGCGTCGGTGGCGGTGGTCGCTACCTGCCAGAACGGCAGGCCGAAGCGCTGCGCCAGCAGCTCGCCGGCGACGATGGCATCCTCCCCCGGAAGCATGGTGGTGAGGCCGTTCGCGCCCTGCTCGGCGAGTGCCCGGGCGATCGGCGCCGGAGAATGACCGAACATGCTGCCGGTGTCGCCCAGGCAGAAGTCCACGTAGACGTGGCCATCCACATCATGGAAACGCGCGCCGTGGGCACGCTCCACGAACAGCGGACAGGGTGTCGACCAATCGCTCATCCAGTGCATCGGCACGCCGTCGAACAACGCACGCCGGGCTCGCTCGGCGAGCGCGACGGACTGTGGATTTTGCGCAAGGAAACGTTGCTGCTCGCGGGCCATGAAGGTTTCCACGGCGGCTTCGGCGATGCCACTGGCGGTCATTTCGAACACCTCGTTTTTTATTTCGCACAACTTTCATTTGTGATCACAAAAAAGTCAATACAGTATTTGAAAGCACTGATAATCTGTTTTCCATGTCAATTTTGTGATCACAAAAATGAACGATTTTCCGAAGTGGACAGGCCAGGTCGCGCTCATCAGCGGCGCCGGCAGCGAACTCGGTATCGGTTTCGCCATTGCCCGGCGACTGGCCCGCGAAGGCGTGCGCCTGCTGATCACCGCCAGCAGCGAGCGGATTCGGCAACGAGCGGAGGAACTGAGCGCATGCGGTCACGACGTGCGCGCCGCGAGCGCCGACCTGACCGACGAAGCCCAGGTGCAGGGCCTGCTGGACTGGGCCGAAGCCCAGTGGGGACGGGTCGACATCCTGGTGAACAATGCCGGCATGGCCCAGTTGAACAGCGCGGAACCCTTCAGCGCAGTGGAAGCGACCTCGCTGCGGGATTGGCAACTGTCCCTCTCGCGCAACCTGACCAGCGCTTTCCTGCTCACCCGCGGCCTGCTGCCGGGCATGCGCGAGCGCGGCTACGGGCGGATCGTCAACGTCGCCTCCACCACCGGAACCCGCGGCAGCAACCCGGGCGAAGCCGCGTATAGCGCGGCCAAGGCCGGTCTGGTCGGCTGGAGCATGGGCCTGGCGCTGGAGGTGGCGAAGAGCGGCATCACGGTGAACAGCGTCGCGCCGGGCTGGATCGCCACCGCCTCGAGCACCGCCGAAGAACGCCAGGCCGCCCTGGCCAGCCCCAGCGGACGTGCCGGCCGGCCCGAAGAGGTGGCCGCCGCGGTGGCCTTCCTCGCCTCGCCCGAAGCCAGCTTCGTCAACGGCGAACTGCTGGTGGTGGATGGCGGCAACTGCCTGATCGAAAACAAACGGAGCTGAACATGCGCAACTGCAGCCTGACGCTTTCCCAGCTTCCGGCGCCACCGGCGACCCGGAGCTGACCATGGCCGAGAATCTCCAGGAACGACTCTACCAACGACTGCGGGAAGACTTGCTGGCCGGACGTTTCCAGCCCGGCGAGCGACTGAAGATCCGCGACCTGGCGAACCAGTGGGGCACCAGCCCGATGCCGGTTCGCGCCGCCCTGCAACGGCTGGTGGCGGAAGGGGCGCTGGAGGGCGAGGCACAACGCTCGCTCAGGGTGCCGCTAATGACCCGCGAGCGTTTCCTGCAGATCCTCCAGGTGCGCCTGTCCCTCGAAGGGCTGGCGGCCGAAAGCGCCAGCGGCCGGCTGGACGAGCAGGCACTGGAAGGACTCGAAGGTTGTCTGCGGCGAATGGAGGACGCCTTGCGCCGACGCGAGGTACAGGCCTACCTGGAAGCCAATAGCGAATTCCACCTGACGCTCTACCGCGCCTGCGGCAACCCGGTGCTGCTGCGTCTCATCGAGACGCTCTGGCTACAGGTCGGGCCGTTCTTCAACCGGCTGTTCACCGAGGCCGACCTCTCCCTACGTCTGAACGATTTCCACGAGGACGCCCTGGACGCGCTACGCCGCGGCGACGGCCCGGCCGCGCGCGCGGCGATCGAACAGGACCTGGCCTACTTCGGTCAGTACCTGCTGAACCTCCTGGAGCTGGAGGCCCGGCCACGAAAGCGACACCGTTCCGGCGAGCACGCCTGACGGGAGATAAGCGCCGCTACTGCGGGCGAATGGTGCGCACATTGTCCTTCTTGATCAGGATGGTGTCGCCATTCAGCTGTTCGAACTCGTAGTAGTCATTGTATTTGTCGTAATCCGACTGATCCTTGACCAGGACCTCGCTGCCATCTTGCAAAGTGACCACCGCCTGGTTGGCGCAACCCGCCAGGCTGGTCAGCAGCAATGCAGCGAACAGAGCTTTGAACTTCATAGAATCTCCACACGGGGCAGCGCACTTGCCTACATCCGGAGCGACAAGTGCGGAATTGCCCTTGTGACCGTCGCAATCGAGGGAAATTCCTTAGCGCAGCGGCGCTTTGTCGGAGACGAAGCGCCGACGGCGCCGCGCAGGGCCTCCAGGCAGCCTCGCGCGACGTCGGGAAGTCAGCGGCAAAGGCGCGTTGCAGAGCCTTTGCGGCGGTTCAGGCTCAGCTCTCCAGCCAGACGTCGCGAGCCCAGACCCACACCGAATCCCAGCTTTCATCGGTGAGGTCGCCATCGGCCCAGAGCACCACCTCGCCGTCCTCCGCCACGCAGTAGTAGCTGCCGTCGTCCTCGCAAAGCGGGATCAGCTCGCGCGGAACGCCCAGGTCCCAGGCAGTGGCCGCCACTTCGGGCAGATAGGTGTGCGAGTGCGGATCGGTCACGGTCACCGGCTCCAGGCGGCCGTAGACCACATCGCTGACCAGCAGGAGGAATTCGCGGAACTCGGCGGGAATGCCGATCAGCAGCTCTTCCTCGATTTCCACCAGCAGTTCTTCTTCCGGCAGTTCCAGGGGCACCGGAACCGGTTCGTTGAGTTCACGCAGTTTTTCGATGACGTCTTCCACGACAGGCTCTCTCGCAACGGGTGGCGCGCTTTTTATACAGTAGCCGCACCGAGCGCAAGACAAGTGTCGCGGCTGGCCTTCGGCCATGGCGCCGGACGAATGGTCGGTCAACCCGCCAACGGAGATGAAAAAACCCCCGTTCCCTGGCGGAAGCGGGGGGTTCGGCGGCCCCCGAAGGGACCGCAACCACTCGGGATCAGTTCTGCCGGATACCGGCCACCAGCCATGGCTGGTTCTCGCCCTGGGCGCGCTCCATCCGCCAGCTTTCGCTGAAGGCTTCGCCCTGGTCGAAGCGCGAGGTCTTCGACACACCGCTGAAGGTCAGGGTGGCGATGGTCTTGTCGGCCTGGTCGTCGACGCCGTCCAGTTGCACGACCAGGTTGTCGATGTAGGTGGACTGGTAGGCGTCGCCGATCTCGGCGCGCTCCTGCTTCAGCCATTGCAACATCTGCGGGGTGACGAACTCGGCGATCTTGTCCATCTCGTTGGCATCCCAATGCTGCTGCAGGGACATGAAGTGTTCGCGAGCGGCACCGACGAAGCGCTCCTCGTTGAACCAGCTCGGCGCGTTGATCACCGGGCTCGGCGCAGCGGCAGCAGCGGCGGCGCCACCGAAGATCGGCGCCTGGGCCGGCATTTCGCGCTGCATCGGCGCGTGCCCGGCCATCGCAGGCTGGCCCTGGTTCTGCTGGCGCCGGCGAGCGGCGATGAAGCGGAAGGCAATGAAGGCCACCAGGGCGATCAACAGGATGTCGAGCATCTGGATGCCCTCGAAGCCGTCGCCCATGAACATGGAAGCGAGCAGGCCGCCCGCGGCGATACCGGCCAGCGGGCCGAGCCAGCGCGAAGCACCGCTGGCGGCAGCGGCGGGACGAGCGGCGTTGGGGGCGGCAGCAGTGGCGTTCGGCGCAGTGGCCGGCTGCGCCTGGCGGGTCTGGTGGCTGGGTGCCGAGCCGAGGCTCTTGCCGCCGCCGAAGCGCTTGGCATTGGCATCCAGGCTGACGGTCAGCGCCAGGCAGAAGGCGAGGGCGATGCTGAGAACACGCTGCATTGTAGTCTTTCTCTCTTGGGGGAATCGACGCGCGCCATGTTGCGGCGGTACGGGCGACAGGACCAGCCGGATTTTGTTTCGGGCTATTGCTCCCCGGCCGCCGTTTTTTCGCCCGCCGCGTCTGGCTCGCGGGTCGGCGCCAGGGTACACCTTCGTTGCCGGGGACGACAGGCATGCACGCGGATCGGCGCGCGAAGATCCGCCCGGCGACCCGGGAAGCACAACGCAGAGCCTCGCCGAAACGTCTGTTACAGTTTTTTTCAGCCCACCGATCAAGCACTTGCGGATGCTAGTCTGCGGGTCTGCGAGGCCGCCCGGTCGCCGCGTCTGCCGACCCATTCCCCGAGCGAGGACCGCCGCCATGCATGCCGTCGATTTCATCCAGGACCTCGCCGTGATCATGCTGGTGGCGGGTGTGGTCACTATCCTCTTCCACCGCCTGCGCCAACCGGTGGTCCTCGGCTACATCGTCGCCGGCTTCATCATCGGCCCGCACACCCCGCCCTTCGGACTGATCCACGACGAAGACACGATCAAGACCCTGGCCGAACTCGGGGTGATCTTCCTGATGTTCTGCCTCGGCCTGGAGTTCAGCCTGCGCAAGCTCTTCCAGGTCGGCGCCACGGCGTTCATCGCGGCGTTCCTGGAAATCGTCCTGATGATCTGGATCGGCTTCGAGATCGGTCGCTTCTTCGAGTGGAGCACCATGGACTCGCTGTTCCTCGGCGCGATCCTGGCGATCTCCTCCACCACCATCATCGTCAAGGCGCTCGGCGACCTGAAGATGAAGAACGAGCGCTTCGCCCAACTGATCTTCGGCGTGCTGATCGTCGAGGACATCCTCGGCATCGGCATCATCGCCCTGCTGTCGGGAATCGCCGTGAGCGGTTCGGTGGAAACCGGCGAGGTGTTCTCCACGGTCGGCAAGCTCAGCCTGTTCATGATCGTCGCGCTGGTCGTCGGCATCCTCCTGGTGCCACGCCTGCTGGCCTACGTGGCGAAGTTCGAGAGCAACGAGATGCTGCTGGTCACCGTGCTCGGCCTGTGCTTCGGCTTCTGCCTGCTGGTGGTGAAGCTGGAATACAGCATGGTGCTCGGCGCCTTCCTGATCGGCGCGATCATGGCCGAGTCGCGCCAGTTGGTGCAGATCGAACGATTGATCGAGCCGGTCCGTGACATGTTCAGTGCGATCTTCTTCGTCGCCATCGGCCTGCTGATCGACCCGAAGATCCTCGTCGAGTACGCCTGGCCGATCGCCCTGATCACCGTCGCGGTGGTGCTCGGCAAGATGTTCTCCTGCGGCATGGGTGCGTTCATCGCCGGCAACGACGGACGCACTTCGCTGCGGGTCGGCATGGGCCTGTCGCAGATCGGCGAGTTCTCCTTCATCATCGCCGCCCTGGGCATGACTCTGAAAGTCACCAGCGACTTCCTCTACCCGGTGGCGGTAGCGGTCTCGGCCATCACCACCCTGCTCACCCCGTACCTGATCCGCGCCGCCGACCCGCTCTCGCAGCACCTGGCCAACGCCATGCCGCAGCGCATGGCGAGGATCTTCGGCCACTACGGCGACTGGCTGCGCAGCATCCAGCCGCAGGGCGACCGTGCGGTGCTGGCGGCGATGATCCGGCGCATCTTGCTGCAGGTCGGGGTGAACCTGGCGCTGGTGATCGCGATCTTCCTCGCCGGCGGTTATTTCGCCGATACGCTTTCCGCCTGGATGAGCCAGTGGGTCGCCTACGACGGGCTACACAAGGCATTGATCTGGGGCGGCGCGCTGCTGGTCTCGCTGGCCTTCCTGATCGCCGCGTACCGCAAGCTCAAGGCCCTGTCGATGCTGCTGGCCGAACTCGGGGTCAAGCCGGAGAAAGCCGGACGCCATACGGCGCGGGTACGTCGGGTGATCTCCGAGATCATCCCGCTGCTGTCGCTGGCCGGCATGATGGTGCTGCTGGCGGCGCTCAGCTCGAGCATCCTGCCGCCGGGCGAGTTGCTGGTCGTAGTGGTGCTGGTCGCCGGCCTGGTGATCGCAGTGCTCTGGCGCTGGCTGATCCGCGTGCATTCGCGGATGCAGATCGCGCTGATGGAAACCCTCGACCAGGAAAAGGGCAGCCACTGAGAGCCAAGCGATCCCGGCCTGCCGTCGAATCGGCGGATAACCACGCTGCGGTTATTCGCCCTCGCCTGCATCTGGTGTCGCTATCGGACCCTTTGCCCTGAAGGATCGGCGGATTTCCGCTTATCCACTCTCCCGGTCGGCGGACTCCCGCTCGGCCAAGACCACCCCGCTCCTCTTCCAACCCAGTCCCCACGCGGCTTTCCCGCGTTGGCACGGCACCTGCTATCGAGCCATCCAATACGTCGCCCTCGCGATGTGCCGGTGTGCTGCGCCCTGATCAGCACATCCAAGACAACAACGAAAAGAGGAAACACGATGGAAAGCGCCAACGCCATTTCCGCGTCTGCCCAGCCCCGCACCACTTCGCAACGCATCAAGTCGATCTTCAGCGGTTCCGTCGGCAACCTGGTCGAGTGGTACGACTGGTACGTCTACGCCGCCTTCTCGCTGTACTTCGCAAAGGCATTCTTCCCCCAGGGCGACATGACCGCCCAACTGCTGAACACCGCAGCTATCTTCGCTGTGGGCTTCCTGATGCGCCCGATCGGTGGCTGGCTGATGGGTATCTATGCCGACCGCAAGGGCCGCAAGGCGGCGTTGCTGGCCTCGGTGCTGCTGATGTGCTTTGGCTCGCTGATCATCGCCCTGACCCCCAGCTATGAAACCATCGGCGTCGCCGCGCCGATCCTGCTGGTGGTCGCGCGCCTGCTCCAGGGCCTGTCGGTCGGCGGCGAATACGGCACCTCCGCCACCTACCTGAGCGAGATGGCGAACAAGGAACAGCGCGGGTTCTTCTCCAGCTTCCAGTACGTGACCCTGATTTCCGGCCAGCTCATCGCCCTGGCGGTGCTGATCGTCCTGCAACAGACCCTGACCGTAGAACAACTGGAAAGCTGGGGCTGGCGCGTCCCCTTCTTCATCGGCGCGCTGTGTGCAGTGGTGGCGATGTTCCTGCGTCGCGGCATGGAAGAGACCGAGTCCTTCTCGAAGAAGAAGGAAGAGCCGAAGGAAAGCCTGCTGCGCACCCTGCTGCGCCACCCGAAGGAAGTGCTGACCGTGGTCGGCCTGACCATGGGCGGCACCCTGGCCTTCTACACCTACACCACCTACATGCAGAAGTACCTGGTGAACACGGTAGGCATGAGCAAGACCGATTCGACCATGATCTCGGCTGCCACCCTGTTCCTCTTCATGCTGCTGCAGCCCATCGTCGGCGCCCTCTCCGACAAGATCGGCCGGCGGCCGATCCTGATCGCCTTCGGCGTACTCGGCACCGTCTTCACCTACCCGATCCTCAGCACCCTGCACAGCGTCGACAGCTGGTGGGGAGCGTTCTTCCTGATCATGGCGGCGCTGGTGATCGTCAGCGGCTACACCTCGATCAATGCGGTGGTGAAGGCCGAACTGTTCCCCACCGAGATCCGCGCCCTGGGCGTCGGCCTGCCGTATGCCCTGACCGTGTCGATCTTCGGCGGCACCGCCGAATACGTTGCCTTGTGGTTCAAGAGCGTCGGCCTGGAGAGCGGCTTCTACTGGTACGTCACCGCCTGTATCGCCTGCTCGCTGCTGGTCTATGTGTTCATGAAGGACACCCAGAAGCACTCGAAGATCACGACCGATTGATTGAGCCTCGTGCTCATGGCCCCGACACACTCCGGGCCTTTTTATCCACAGGACGGCGACCTTCGGGTCGCCGTCCTGCTTTTTGGCGCGGCAACCGATTCCCCCACACCCGCCGACTGTTGGTCTACGGCACGGCATCCCGACCGGAGCCCTAGGGCGCGCAACGCCGGCGGCGTAATCATCCGGTGTCCCTGCGTTCCACGGCGGATAACCGCAAGCGGTTATTCGCCCTGCGGCTCGTCATTCCGGCGGGGCTGGAACCTTGGCGCGCAAACGCCGATCTCCTCGCGTTCCCACGGTGGAACAGCGCAAGGGGCCTGCCGTCCCCAGGCAGCGAAGCCCCGTCTGCGAGACCTACCGGGAATAAAAAAACCGCGCTCGAAGGCGCGGCTCTTTTCGTTGTCAGAGAACCGCCTCAGCGGCGCTTCTCGATCTTGAAGAAAAACATCTTGGTCGCCTGGCGGGCGACGATCTTGCCACCACTGACACGCGGCTCGAAACGCCACTTGGCCATGGCCTGGCGCACTTCGCGGTCGAACATGCGCGACGGCACCGACTCCAGCACCTGGATGTCGTCAATGCGGCCATCGCTGGTGATGGTGAACAGCACCTTCACCCGGCCTTCGATACCCCGGGCCTGGGCCATCCGGGGATAGACCGGAGGATCCATGCGCAACGGCTTGATGTCACTGTCGTTGAGGCTGCCGCTGGGCAGGCCGGCCGGACCTTGCGAGCCGCTGGGCGCGGTCTGCGCGCCGGGCGTGCTCTGCCCGACGGTAGGTGCGGGCGGCGGCGGGGCGGCGCTGGACGGGCTGGGCTGACTGGATGCCTCCGTGCTCGGCTCGGGTTCCGGCTTGGGTTTGGGTTCCGGCTTCGGCTTGGCCTTCGGAATGGCGTTTTCCACCGGTTTGGGCTTGGGTTTCGGCTTGGGCTTGGGTTTTTCCACCGGCTTCGGCTTCGGCGGCTCCGGCTTGGGTTCCTCGATCTTCGGCGGCGTCGGCTCCGGCGCGGCAGCCGGCGGCTGCGGGGTCGGCTCGGCCTTCTTCTCGAGCTGGACGAAATTCACCTGCATGGTCTTCGGCAGTTCGCCGTGGCCAAGGTTGAGTTCGGCCGGGGTCGGCATCACCCACACCAGCGCACCGATGATCGCCACATGCATCGCCACCGCCGCGCCGGAGGACAACCACCAGCGCGACTTGGGCGGCTCGCCGGGGACGTCTTCGGGATCGCTGCCATGGGCGTAGGGGATCAGCACTTCCTCGACCGCCACTTCCTCGTCGCGGCGCGCACCGGAGCAGTCCACCACGCGCAGGTTGGGTTCTCCGCGCTGGGCATTCACGCATGGCAGGGACTCGCTTTCGTCTCCCTGGGCGGGAGCGGTGGGGTGGTCTTCGGCGAGCGCGGCCAGCGAAAAACGGTCAGGCGACCGTGAAGGCTGTGGCGACATGAGGGCGACCTGCGGAGAAGTGAAAGGTAAGGAAGTAGAGTCTTCTGATAATTATTATCATTCAGTCGCGTCCTCAGGGCAACCTTGGCGGATCATTCCGCGACCATCCGACACGCCAGGAACGCCTCTTCGAGCGCCTCTTCATCCGCGCCTGCGGCGAGGATCAGTTCCAGCCGATTATCCCGCCGCCACGAGGATTTGCCCCAGTTATCCACAAACGGCGCGGCATTCGCTGCATACCAACCGTCCGCGCAATGCAGCACCGCCTTGGCCCGCCGCAGTCCGGACAGACGGTTCAGCCAGGCGTCCACTGCGGCCCGATCGAAACGCACCGACGGCGCCAGCCGCCAGCCGATGGCGAACTGGCCGTCCTGCTCGCGCACGGCGCGCAGCGGTCGCTCGGCGGGCAGCACCGTTCCCAACTGAGCAGGCGCCTCCGGCAGGGCCGCCCAGGTCGTCGCGCTACCTTCCCCGGCAACGCTGGTCGGCAGATCGCGCAATGCCAGGTGACCGCGCACGCTCCAGCGCAACGGCAGGACCGGCAGGCGCGCGCGCACAGCGCAGCGCTGCGTCGCGTCGAGCGTTTCGGATTTGTTCAGCAGCAACATGCCGGCCGCTTCCAGCGCCTGTTCCTGTGCCTCCGGCAGCGGTTGGCCGGAGGCCAGCGCGGCGGCATCCAGCACCACTACCAGGGGTTGCAGGGCCAGGACGCCGGACCAGGGAGGAGCCTGCAGCTGTTTCCACAGCGCCAGCGGATGTCCCAACCCGGAGGGTTCGATGAACAGCCGGTCCGGCCGTGCCCGACGCAACAAGCGACCGAGCCCCACCTGGAACGGCACGCCATTGACGCAGCAGAGGCACCCGCCCGCCACCTCGCCGATGGCCACGCCGTCGACGTCCGTGGCCAGCAGCGCGGCATCCAGGCCGATCTCGCCGAACTCGTTGACCAGCACCGCCCAGCGCTCGCCCGCCGGCTTCTGCGCCAGCAGCGAGCGGATCAGGCTGGTCTTGCCGGCCCCCAGGGGGCCGCCGATCAGGTGTGTGGGTATCTCTCGAAGCATCTGCGCAACCGGAATGTGAAAGCCTGTGGATCAATGCGGTCCTTGCCTGCGGGGAGCCAGGCCCCGTGCTAGAGTCGCGCCCGTCTGCAATGGAGTCCTCGCATGCGTCCGTTCCTGTTCTTCCTGTCCTGCCTGCCGGGCCTGGCCCTGGCCGAAGCCTGCATCGTCCATAGCCAGGCGAAGAATCTCGACGTGAAGGTCTGCCAGCAGAACCGCAGCATCCCGGCCAAGCTGTTCCACGAAGGCTTCTGCCAGCCACAACTGCAGGGCCAGAAGGTCGAGGTGACGTTCGCCGAGGAGTGTCCGACGGGCGCCTTCGGTGTCTGCCGCGACGCCAGGGTACCCAACGCGCCCTATCGGCAGGACATCTTCTACTACGGCATCGCGACCGACGCACGCTACCTGGAGCCGTTCTGCGCCAGCCAGAGCCAAGGTCGCTGGGAAGAGCCTAGCGCCGCGAAAAAGCCCTGAGCGCGTCATCAGCCTGTCACAGCGTCAGGGCTAAATGGGAGTCGGGTACCTCAGCACCCTTCGTCCCCATCCCCAAGGTAGGACGACTTTTTGGTGATAGGCCATCTGCGGATGGCCTTTTTTTATTCCTCGAAAGACACTTGTCCACAGGCTCAGGCAAGCCAGTCCAGGGTCAACAGCAGGCGCGCCAGCCCAGGCTCCGCTCGCGGCGAGCGATGCACCAGCCCGGCACCTTCGTTACCCTCCCAGCGTTCGCCCTTGAGCAGCGCCACGTCGCCCGTGGACAAGCTGTGGATAAGCTGTTCATCGACAACTTCAGCCTGCGCTCCGCCAAGAAGCCGACGGTCCAGGCCGGACTCGTCCAGCCATTCGCTGGCGGCGCCCTGGTAGGTGGTGACCAGCCGCAGCGGCACGTGGTCGACGTGGAAACGCGGGCACATCGGTTTATCCAGAACGCGCAGGCGCAGGCCGATACGCCGCGCCCCGGTCAGGCAGGAGAAGGCCTCGACCAGCCAGCCCAGGTCGTCGAGGAAATCGGTTTGTCCCGGCAGTTGCTGCGCGTCGAGCAGGCCGTCCAAGACGGGTAGCCGTTCCTCTTCCATCTCCAGCGTCTGGCTCAGCGCCAGTCCCGGCCGGTTGCGCACCAGGGCGGCGGCGAAGTCGCGCAGCGCCGGGCTCAACCGGCGTGTCCAGACCGCCAGGTTGACGCCCTCGCGAAGCACCTCGGCCAGCACCTGGGGGTCGTCATCGAACGCCTGGCACGGCAACGGTTTTTCCTGCGGCAGTGCGCTCATGCGGCGTGCCCCCAGTCCTCGAAGGGGTCGTCCAGGCCCTGCCAGCCGGGGATGCCCAGGTTCATCTCGGCGTCATCCAGCAGGCAGGCGTCCAGGGCTGCGCGCAGGGCCGCGAAGTCCAGGTTCTGACCGATGAAAACCAGCTCCTGGCGACAGTCGCCGACGCCTTCCTCCCAGTGCCGCATGATCGCCCGCAGGCCCTCTTCGTCCTGTGGCCACTGTCCGGTCGGCACGAAGCGCCACCAGCGGCCCGCCAGGCCGTAGCGCATCAGGCCGCCGGCCTGCGACCAGCTGCCGGCCTCGCGGGGCCGGCTGGCGAGCCAGAAGAAGCCCTTGGAGCGCAGCAGCCGCCCCTGCTTCAGCGGATTGTGCAGGAAGGCGTGGAAGCGCGCGGGGTGGAACGGCCGGCGCGCCCGGTAGGCCATGGAGGCGATGCCATATTCCTCGGTTTCCGGCAGGTGCTCGCCGCGCAGTTCCTTCAGCCAGCCCGGCGCGGACGCCGCGCGATCGAAATCGAAGCGACCGGTATCGAGGATCTTCGCCAGCGGCACCTGACCCATCACCATCGGCAGGATCTCCGCCTCGGCATTGAGCTGGCGCAGGATCGCCAGCAGTTCCTCGCGCTGCTCGCTGGAGATCAGGTCGATCTTGCTGACCAGGATCACGTCGGCGAATTCGACCTGGTCGATCAGCAGGTCGGTGATCGAGCGCTGATCCTCCTCACCGAGGGTTTCGCCACGACTGGCCAGGCTGGCGGCCTCCTGGTAGTCGCGGAGAAAATTCATCCCGTCGACCACCGTGACCATGGTATCCAGTCGCGCCACGTCGGACAGGCTGCGGTCCAGCTCGTCGCGGAAGGTGAAGGTCTCGGCCACCGGCATCGGTTCGGAAATCCCGGTGGACTCGATCAGCAGGTAGTCGAAGCGGCCTTCCCGGGCGAGACGGCCGACCTCTTCCAGCAGGTCTTCGCGCAGGGTGCAGCAGATACAGCCGTTGCTCATCTCCACCAGGCGTTCTTCAGCGCGGTTCAGGCTGACATCGCGCTGGACCTCGCTGCCATCGATATTGATTTCGCTCATATCGTTGACGATCACCGCAACCCGTCGGTTCTCGCGGTTCTTCAGCACATGGTTGAGCAGCGTGCTCTTGCCGGCGCCGAGAAAGCCGGACAGCACGGTGACAGGTAGGCGTTGGTTCACGGTTGGTAACCTCTTCAGTTGTGCCGCACGTGGCGTTCGCGCTTCTCCTGGCGCTCTTTCGCCTCGATGCAGAGGGTGGCGGTGGGACGCAACAGCAGGCGGCGCAGGCCGATCGGCTCGCCGGTTTCCTGGCACCAGCCGTAGTCGCCGCGGGCCAGGCGCTCCAGCGCTTCGTCGATCTTGTCGAGCAGCTTCTTCTCCCGCTCCAGCAGGCGAAGTTGCCATTGCCGCTGTTCCTCGCGGGAAGCCAGGTCGGCCTCGTCGCTGGGGCGTTCGAGATCGCGCAGCTCGCCGAATTCGCCTTCGATGCGCGCCTGAAGTTCCTGGCGCTGACGCAGCAGCAGGTCGCGGAAGAAGTCCTGCTGGGCTTCGTCCATGTAGGCAGCGTCGGGCTGGGCAAGCAGTTCCTGTTCGGTCATGGGCTGAACCTGGGAAATTTAAAACGTTATACTATAACAATTAACACCACAATCGATGGCCCGCCAATCGCCTTCCGGCTACCCTGGGCCCACGTCATCCCGGGATCCACCGATGCGCCGCGTCCTCCGCCTTTACTGCCTGGCCCTCCTGCTGCTCGCTCCGGCGGCACAGGCGCAGGGCTTTCTTCCCGGCACCCGCCCGGCGGAATGCGCTTACCTGCGCACCGTTCTGGCCTGCATGGATCGGCTGGGCAACCACTACAGCGTCGCCACCGGCGGCAACGACACCTGGCTGCGCGGCTACGACGCGGCGAGCGGACGACGCTGGGCCCAGACCAATACGCGCTACGGGCGCCTGACCTTCTTCAGCGGCATCGCCAGCGATGGGGAAATCTGGGTCGGCCTCAGCCGCAACATCGGCTGGACCAGCATCAGCCGCCTGAGCAGTTCATCGGGCCAGCGCCAACGCCTGACCTGCGGGCGGGTCAGCGGCTGCAGCGAAGGCCCTAGCCGGGAGGCTGCGCGCTGAGCGCCGCCAGGTAGCTGCCGGCGGGAGGGCGTTGCCGGAAGTAGCCCTGCACGCCAGCGAAGATCGCCTCGGCCAGGCGCTGGCGATGGCGTTCGTCCATCAACCGGCGACAATCGCCGCGATTCGAGATGAAGCCGGTCTCCACCAGGATCGAAGGGATGTCCGGCGACTTGAGCACGGCGAAGCCGGCCTGCTCGACACGCTTCTGGTGCAGCGCGGTGACGTCCGACAACTGGCCGAGAACGCTGTGGCCGAGGTCCAGGCTGCTGGCGATGGTCGAACTCAGGGCCATGTCGAGGATCACCCCGGCGAGTACCTTGTCGCGGCCCTGTAGCGGCAGGTTGCCGCTGTTGCCGATCAGGTCGGCGCCGTTCTCGCGCTCGGCCATCCAGCGCGACATGGTCGAGCTGGCGCCATGCTCGGAGAGGGCATATACCGACGCGCCGGAGGCGGTCAGTCGCGGCGCCGCGTCGGCGTGCACCGAAACGAACATGTCGGCGTTGTAGCGCCGGGCCACTTCCGGCCGCTTGCGCAGCGGGACGAACACATCGCCGTTGCGCACCAGGCGCGCCTTGAAGCCTTTCTCACGGTCGATCCGCCGCGCCAGCAGGCGGGCGATGGCCAGCGCCACGTCCTTTTCGCGCTCGCCCTTGCTACCGACCGCGCCGGGGTCCTTGCCGCCATGGCCGGCATCGACCACCACGAGGATGTCGCGGCCCGTCGAGGGTAGCGGGCGGGCCAGCGCCAGCATTGGCTCGGGGGGCGCCGCCAGCGCCTGTGGATATAGGTCCAGGACCAGGCGATGGCCCTTTCCCGCCTGCGGTTCCAGGGCGAAGCTGCGCGGCCTGACCGCTTGGCGCAGATCGAGGACGATGCGCGTCCCGCCGCCACCCAGTTGGCCACTGCGTATGGCGCGCACGGGGCCGTCCAGCGGTAGCTCGGAGAGCGTTGCGAGCAATTGCGCGTCGGGCAGGTCGAGGATCAACCGCTCGGGGGCCTGCAGGGAAAAGGTTCGATAACGCGGCGGGCCGTCCAGTTCCAGCACCAGGCGCCAGCTTTCCGAGGAATTCCAGGCCCGGGCCTGGCGGATTCGTACATTGGCGCTGGCGGCCAGGAACGGCTGGAGGGCCAGGCCGGCGAGCAGGCTTTGCAGGAGACGACGGCGCTTCATCGACGAAATACCCGATTGCAAGGGTCGGCATTAGCTAATACGTTATATTATAACATTCAAACCATTTCCAGGCCTTGCCTGCCCTTCTTCGAGTTCTCCATGAATGCCTTGACGCTTCCCGATATCGCCCGCCAGACCACCACCGCCGATCTTCCCCTGGACTGGGTCGGCATGCAGGGCATCGCCCTTCCCGTGCAGATCGGCGGGCAGAGGGTCGCCGCCGAAGCCGATGCCGGTGTCAGCCTGGACGACCCGCAGGCCCGCGGCATCCATATGTCGCGCCTCTACCTGGCGCTGGCCGAACTGGAACAGGGCGAGCTGGACCTTTCCTGCCTGCGCGCCGTCCTGCAACGCTTCCTCGCCAGCCACGCCGGCCTGTCGCGTCGCGCCTACCTGCGCCTACGCCTCGCGCCGCTGCTGCGGCGTCCGGCGCTGGTCAGCCCGCTGAGCGGCTGGAAACGTTATCCACTGGTGCTGGACACGCGCCTGGAAGGCGATGACTTCCAGGCCGAAGTCCATCTCGAGCTGACCTACTCCTCAACCTGCCCCTGTTCGGCGGCACTGGCCCGGCAATTGATCCAGGAGCGCTTCGACCAGGACTTCGCCGGACAGCCGCTCGATCATGCCAGCGTGCTTGCGTGGCTCGGCAGCAGCGCCGGCATCGTCGCCACCCCGCACAGCCAGCGCAGCAGCGCGCACCTGCGCATCGGCCTGGCGGAAGACTGCATCGGACTGCCCCTGGAAGAGCTGGCGGATCTCGGCGAAAGCGCCCTCGGCACCGCGGTGCAGACTGCGGTGAAACGCGCCGACGAGCAGGCCTTCGCCCTCGCCAACGGGCAGAACCTGATGTTCTGCGAGGACGCGGTGCGCCGGCTGCACCGCGCCCTGCAGGGCTATCCACAGGCGAGCCGGTTCTCCATACGGGTCGTCCATGCGGAAAGCCTGCATGCCCATGACGCCGTCGCCGAAAGCCATTGGCAGCGAGGTGCAGCATGATCCGCAAGAATCCCTCCGGCGACCTGCCGGTGATCGACGAATCGGCCTATGTGGACAAGACCGCGATCATCTGCGGCAAGGTGATCATCCAGGCCAACGTCTTCGTCGGTCCCTACGCAGTGATCCGTGCCGACGAAGTCGACGCCGACGGCGGCATGCAACCGATCGTGATCGGCGCCAACTCGAACATCCAGGACGGCGTGGTGATCCATTCCAAGTCGGGTGCCGCGGTGACCATCGGCGAGCACAGCTCCATCGCCCACCGCTCCATCGTCCACGGTCCTTGCGAAGTCGGCGACCGGGTCTTCATCGGCTTCAACAGCGTGCTGTTCAACTGCCGGGTCGGCGATGGCTGCGTGGTCCGCCACAACGCGGTGGTCGACGGCTGCGACCTGCCAGCGGGTTTCTACGTACCGTCCACCGAGCGCATCGGTCCGCGCACCGACCTGGCGAGCATGCCGCGGGTCAGCGTTTCCGCCAGCGAGTTCTCGGAAGACGTGGCGCGCACCAACGTCGACCTGGTACGCGGCTACAAGTCGCTGCAGAACGAGTTCTGAACATGCAAAGCCTGCTGATCCGCAATGCCCGGATGGTCAACGAGGGGCAGGTACGCGAAGGCGATCTGCTGGTCCGCCACGGTCGCATCGAACGCATCGCCGGCTGCCTGGAAAACTGCGGCGCCAGCCGGGAGATCGATGCCGCCGGACGCTACCTGCTGCCGGGAATGATCGACGACCAGGTGCACTTCCGCGAGCCGGGTTATCCACAGAAGGGCTCGATCGCCAGCGAATCCCGCGCCGCCGTGGCGGGCGGCATCACCAGTTTCATGGACATGCCCAATACCCGCCCGGCGACGCTGAGCCTCGAAGCGCTGGCGGAAAAGAAGCGCCTCGCCGCCGCCCATAGCGTGGCCAACTTCGGTTTCCACTTCGGCGTCAGCCGCGACAACCTCGACACCGTGGCCGCCCTCGATCCACGCGAGGTCGCCGCGGTGAAGGTGTTCATGGGCGCCTCCACCGGCGACATGCTGGTGGACGACCTGCCGACCCTGGAGCGCCTGTTCGCCAGCGTTCCGACCCTGCTGCTGAGCCATTGCGAAGACACGCCGCGGATCGAAGCCAACCTGGCGCGCTGGCGACAACGCTTCGGTGAACGTATTCCGGCAGCCGCCCACCCGCGCATTCGCGACGCCGAGGCTTGCTACCGTTCCACCGCCCTGGCGGTGGAACTGGCGCAACGACATGGCACGCTGCTGCATGTCCTGCACTTATCCACAGCGCGTGAACTGGCCCTGTTCGAGGACAAGCCGCTGTGCCAGAAACGCATCACCGCGGAAGTCTGCGTCCACCATCTGCTGTTCGACGACAGCGACTACGCCCGCCTCGGCCATCTGCTCAAGTGCAACCCGGCGATCAAGAGCCGCGAGGACCGCGACGCCCTGCGCAGGGCGCTGGCCGGCAACCGCCTGGACGTGATCGGCACCGACCACGCGCCGCACGCCTGGGCCGAGAAGCAGCAGGCTTATCCACAGGCGCCGGCCGGCCTGCCACTGGTCCAGCATGCGTTGCCGGCACTCCTGGAGCTGGTCCGCGAAGGCTGGCTGTCGCTTGCCACCCTGGTGGCGAAGACCAGCCACCGGGTCGCCGAACTGTTCGCCATCGCCGATCGCGGTTTCCTCCGCGAAGGTTACTGGGCCGACCTGGTGCTGGTCAGCGAACTGGAGCACCCGGCGCTGGCCAGCGCCATGCCGCTGCTGTCGCGCTGCAACTGGACGCCGTTCCGCCACCGGGCATTCCACCATCGGATCGATACCACCATCGTCTCCGGGCAACTCGCCTGGCACGCGGGACGCCTGTCCGACGATTGCCAGGGACTGCCCCTGCGGTTTTCCCGCTGAAGTCTTGTCCACAGCCTGCTGTGGATATCCGTTAGCCCACGGCCCTAGCGCAGGGCTTTCACCGCCGCGCCAAGGAAGGCATAGGTCTCCTCCTCGCGATCGTCCATCTCCGGCTTCGGCCAGGCGCTCCAGACCACCGCCACGATCTTCTCCTTGCGGTTGATGTAGAGGTACTGGCCGAAGATGCCCTGGGCTTCGAAGGCCCCGCCGTCATGCTCGGGCAGGGCCTTGGCGCCCACCGGGAAGGTCCACCACTGGTAGCCGTAGCCGAGCGCGTATTCGCCATCGTAGAGCTTGCCCGGGGCCAGGTGGGAAGTAGCCTCGACGCGACTGGCACGATCGACCCAACCTTCGGGGAGGATACGTTCGCCATCGATCACCCCGTCCTCGAGGACGAACTGGCCGAAGCGGCCATAGTCGCGCAGGGTCGCGCTCAAGCCGCTGCTGCCGATCTCTTGCCCGGCCGGCGATTCCAGTTGCCAGAAGCCGTCGCTCTCCATGCCCATTCGCGCCCAGATCCGCTCGGACAGGTAGTCGCTCACCGGAATGCGGGTCGCCGCGTGCAGCAGCTCGCTCTGCAGGTGCGACTCGCCGGTGCTGTAGGTGAAGTGGGTACCGCTCGGGTACTGCCGCGGCAGGCTCGCCAGCAGCCGCAGGATGCCACCGGGACGTTCGGCGAGCTGGGCGTCGAACATCTGCCGGCGGTCGGACTTCGGATCGCGATAGGTCTCGTTCCAGCGGACCCCGGAACTCATCTGCAGGACCTGCTCCACCGTCACCCCCTGGTAGGCGGAGCCGGCCAGGCTCGGCAGGTACTTGTCCACAGGCTGGTCGAGAGCCAGCAGGCCCTGCTGCACGGCGGCGCCCACCAGGGTCGAGGAGATCGACTTGACCACCGAGAACGAGGTCCAGCGCGTGCGTTCGTCGTTGCCCAGGCCGTAGCGCTCCAGGGCGACCTTGCCATCCTTGAGGACCAGCACCCCGCCAACGCGGTTGCGCCGCATGAAATCGTCGACGCCGTATTCCTCGCCGCCGATCCGGTAGCGCGGCGCGATGGCCACACCCGCCGGCAGCGGACGGACCTTGGTCCCCTTGTGGATAACCCGGGTCGGATAGACCTTGTCCATGTTCCGGTAGGTGTCCGGCTGGTATTCCGGGATCAGTTCATAGAGATCGGCGGCACGGCCGATCCGCGGGTTTTCCACAGCCGCGTCGGCGCCGGCCGAGCCGCTTGCCGAGACGAACAGTGCCAGCAGGGCCGGCCGGAAGACTGATATACAGCTACGCATGGACGTTTTCCTTATGACCGGAAGCAGCTCCGGCTTCGTCGTTTTTATGGATGTGGACTGGCGTCTCAGGGTTATCCACAGGACGTTCAGTCGCTCGGGTCCCGTATCGGACACGCCCAGAGTTCGACCGCCGGGCGCTCACGGTCCGGCGGACCGATCCAGCGCGCCAGCGCATCGCAGCGCCCCTGACGGCAGATCCGGTAGTCGCCGGCCTCCGGTGTGCGCCCCAGCCGCAACGGTTGCAACGGCGGCACCCCACGGTGGTAATGCCAGGCGCCGTCACGCAGCACGGCGCCCTCGGGAATCTCCATCCCCGCCCCGCTGCCCCGCACCCGGGCCTCTTCCAGCAGCAGGCCGCGCTCACTCAGGCGATAGTCTTCTTCCCAGAGCACCTTCTCGACCGTGTGTTGCCAGGCCAGGGTGAACGACTGCAGCGGCAGCGTCGCCCAGACGCTGCCGGCCATGCCCAGACACAGCGCGATCACGCCACCGCCTCGCGCGCACGCTGGCGCCAGAGGTGCCAGCCGATCACCAGCGCGCCGAGGACGAAGCCCAGCTCGTCGCTGATCGGCAAGGCCAGGACCAGGCTGGCCCCGGCGGCGAACGCCACCAGGCGCTCCCACCAGGCCAGCGGCCCCTGCAGGTAGCCGATGGAAGCCATGCCCCACAGGCCGATGGCCAGCACCGCCTTGCAGGTGACATAGAGCGTCGCCCCCCAACCGCCTTCCTGCAGCATCAGCGCCGGGGAATACACCGCCATGAACGGCACCACGAAACCCGCCAGGGCGATGCGCACCGCCCAGAAGCTGATTTTCAATCCCCTTTCCTTGGCGATCGGCGCGGCCGCGAAACAGGCCAGCGCCACCGGAGGGGTGAGGTCGGCGAGGATGCCGAAGTAGAAGACGAACATGTGCGAGACGATCAGCGGCACCCCCAGTTCCAGCAGCGCCGGCGCGGCGATGGAGCTGGTGATGATGTAGTTGGGGATGGTCGGGATGCCCATTCCCAGGACCAGGCAGGTGACCATGGTCAGGACCAGCGACAGCAGCAGGTTCTCCCGTCCCAGGTCGAGCACGTAGCTGGCGAAGGTGGTGGCGATGCCGGTCAGCGAAATCACCCCGATGATGACTCCCACCAGGGTGCAGGCGATGCCCACCGGGATCGCATGTCGCGCACCTTCGGCGAGGGCGCGGACGCAGATGCGCAGGGTTTCCCGGCCGCCACGGACGAACCAGCAGGCCAGGGCCAGGGCCGCGATCACGACGAAGATCACCCCGATGCCGAGGCGGAAGAACCCCGCGCAGAGCAGCCCCAGCGCCACCCAGAAGGCGATGCGCAGGCCGAGCGAGGACACCCGCAGGATGATCGCCGAACCGAGGATGACGATGGCGGTCAGCGCCAGGCCGATGGTTCCGGAGAACAGCGGCGTGCGCCCGGAGAACAGCAGCGCGATCAGCACCAGCAACGGAATCAGCAGGAACCAGCGCTCGCGGACGGCACCCCAGGCGCTCGGACACTGATCGCGCGGCAGGCCCTTTAGATCGGCCCGGCGGGCCTCGAGGTGGACCATCCAGTACACCGAGCCGAAATACAGCAGGGCCGGGATCAGCGCCGCCTTGGCGATCTCCACGTAGGGGACGTTGATGGTCTCGGCCATAATGAACGCCACCGCCCCCATCACCGGCGGCATCAGTTGGCTGCCCATGCTCGCGGTCGCCTCGACGCCGCCGGCGAACGCCGGCTTGTAGCCGAAACGCTTCATCAGCGGGATGGTGAACTGTCCGGTGGTGACCACGTTGGCCACGCCGGAGCCGGTGATGGTGCCCATCAGCGCCGAGGAGAATACCGAGACCTTGGCCGGCCCGCCGACCCGGTGACCGAACAGGCCCATGGCGAAATCGGTGAACAGGCGGATCATGCCGGCCTGCTCGAGGAAGGCGCCGAACAGGATGAACAGATAGATGTAGGTGGCCGATACGTAGGTCGGCGTGCCGTAGAGACCTTCGGTACCGAACGACAGCTGGTTGACGATCTGGTCGAAGCCGTAGCCGCGGTGGGCCAGGTCGCCCGGCAGGTGTTCGCCGAACAGGCCATAGGCAAGAAACAGCGCGCAGATGATCGGCAAGGCGATGCCCATCACCCGTCGCGCCGCCTCGAAGACCAGGACGATCAGCACCACGCCGACGACCATGTCGGCCTGGGTCAGCTCTCCGGAGCGCTGGATCAGGTCGCCCTCGAAAACCCACTGGTAGACCGCCGTGCCCAGGCCGGCCATGCCCAGCAACCAGGCCAGCGGCTGCCAGGGGCGACCTATGCCGAAGGCGGGATAGCTGATGTACACCACCAGCAACAGCAGTCCGACGTGCATTGCCCGCAGGACCTGGGTGGAAATCAGGGGAAAGGCCGCGGTGACGACCTGGAACACGGAAAAGGCCAGGGCCACGGCGAACAACGCGCGCGGCCAGTTTTCCGCCTCAAGATGCAGCCCGTTCTGATGATCGCTCATGCATCGACTCCCTACAGCCGGAAACGCGGGGAACCCGGTCCGCCGCACGGACCGGGGCTACGGAGAAACGGGCCTCACTCGGGCAGTACGCCCTTCTCCTTGTAGAAGCGCTCGGCGCCGGGATGCAGCGGAATCGGCAGGTTCTTCGCCGCCTTGTCCAGGGCGATGTCCTTGGCGGCAGCATGGGCGGTGACCAGGCGCGGCAGGTTGTCGAACATCAGCTTGGTCATCTGGTAGGCCAGCTCGTCGCTGACCCCGGAGTGGCTGACCAGGATATTGTCGATCGCCACCGTCGGCACGTCCTGCTCCTGGCCATCGTAGGTGCCGGCGGGAATGCTCGCGGCGTGGTAGGCCGGGCTGTCGATCTTCGCCACCACGTCCGCCGGGATCGCGACGAAGGTGATCGGCATGGTCGAGGCCAGGTCGCGGATGGCCGCCATGCCCAGGCCGGAGGATTGCAGCGTAGCGTCGAGCTGGCGGTTCTTGATCAGCTCCACCGACTCGGCGTAGGGCAGGTACTCCACCTTGCCCATGTCCTCGTAGCTCAGGCCGGCGGCCTTGAAGATCGCCCGGGCGTTCAGCTCGGTACCGCTCTTGGGCGCGCCCACCGAAATGCGCTTGCCTTTCAGGTCGGCCAGGGTCTTGATGCCCGAGGCTTGGCTGGCCACTACCTGGATATAGTTCGGATAGGTATTGCCGATAGCCCGCAGCTTCTTCAACGGCGCCTTGAAGCCGGCGTCGGCGACCCCGTTCCAGGCGTCGGCGACCGAGTCGCCCAGCGCCAGCGCCAGTTCTCCACGCCCGGCCTGCAACAGGTTGAGGTTCTCGACCGAAGCCTTGGTGGCCTGCACCGAGGTTTTCGCGCCCTGGATATCGTGCCCGTAGATCTGCGAGAGGCCGACCCCTATGGGGTAATAGACCCCGCTGGTGCCGCCGGTGAGGATATTGATGAAGGTCGGCGCGGCAAAGACCGCGGTACTGAAGGTCACCGTTGCGGCAAGCGTGAAAAGACCGAAGCGTCTGCTCAGCGACATGGGAAGTCTCCTGTTCTTATCGTTGTTGTCGCGCTGTCGCGGAAGCGTCCCGGCTTCCTTCGACCGCGCAGGACTTCGTGCAGACTAGACCGCCCCGCCACGCAGGACAATCAGCAAGGACCGATTGCGCGACCGGCTCCGCAAGGGAGCCGGTCGCCGGCGTTCAGGCGTACAGGTCGCGCCGCGACCAGGGCAGCTCGTGGGAGCCATCCTCGTGGGGGCGAATGGCGAGGATCTGGTGCAGGTTGATCCAGCCGCGCTTGAAGCCGTAGGCGCATCCGGCCAGGTACAGCCGCCAGATCCGCAGGGTTTCCTCGGGCACCAGGCGAGCCGCCTCCTTCAGCCTGGCTTCCAGGTTGGCGCTCCAGAAATCCAGGGTCCGGGCGTAGTGCAGACGCAGGCTTTCCACGTCGACTACTTCCAGCCCGGCTTCGCTCATCCGCGCCACCGCCAGCGACAGGTGCGGCAGCTCGCCGTGGGGAAACACGTAGCGATCGATGAAGTCGCCGGCCCCCTTGCCAACCGGGCGGCCGTCGGTGTAGCGCGAGGTGATGCCGTGGTTCATCACCAGGCCGCCGGGACGCACCGCATCGTACAGTTGCTGGAAGTACAGCCCCAGGTTGGCGTGCCCGACGTGCTCGAACATGCCGACGCTGACCACCTTGTCGAAGCGGCCATCGCGCGGCAGGTCGCGGTAATCCAGCAGCTTGAGGGTGACTCGGTCCTCCAGGCCTTCGGCCTTGACTCGCTCCCGGCCGAGCGCCAGCTGCTCCTTGCTCAATGTGATGCCGGTGACCTCGACGCCGAACTCGCGAGCGGCCAGGCGCGCCAGCCCCCCCCAACCGCAACCGACATCGAGCAGCTTCTCGCCCGGCTGCAAACGCAGCTTGCGGCACAGGTGACGGAGCTTGGCCAGTTGCGCGGTGGCGAGGTCTTCCTTGCCGGTCTCGAAATAAGCGCAGGAATAGACCATTTCCGGATCCAGCCAGAGCTGGTAGAAGTCGTTGGACAGGTCGTAGTGGTAATGGATGGCTTCGGCGTCGGTGTCCTTGTCATGGCTTTCGCGAACCGGCGGCGCGCCGCCATCGGGTTCGCCGAGCGCTTCGCTGAGGGCATCGCCGATACCGATGACCTGGCTGATCGGTCCTTCGATGTCGAGACGCTTCTCGACGTAGGCCTTGCCCAGCGCATCGAGGCTGGGATGGGTGATCTCGGTTAGCAGCGAGGGGTCGCGAATGACCATGGTTACCTGTGGATCCGGCCCCAGATCGAACGCCTGAGCATCGCCGATGCGGATCCGCAACGGCAGTTGCAGGGACAGCAACTCAGAGGGGAGCTGTGCAATCATGCCAAACCTCCTGGTCACAAGACGGGAACACTATAGTCCAGTACCTGATAGAGTTTTGCTATCGACTACTTAGCCTCCTATCTATCGATGCAAAACCCCTGAGCACTCCGATTCAGGTTAGCAGCCAGTCTGCCCATGAATAGTTGACAGTTCTGATATACAAACTTTCCCTTGCTGCAATAACGGAATGACGCATACACCCTGTCAAAGGAAGCGGAAGCGACATAAGGAATGCCGATGAACGAGACCGTATCCCTCGAAACACGCGAAGTACGCTTTCTCTCCGTGTTCGACTTCGACGGTACCCTGACATACCGAGACAGCTTCGTGCCCTTCCTGCGTTTCGCCTTCGGCAACCGGGTGTTCGTCCGCCGCATGCTGCGCATGGCAGGACCCAGCCTGGCCTATCTCTGCCGGCGTATCGACCGCGACGACCTGAAGGCGCGCCTGATCGCCACCTTCCTCACCGATGTGCCCGTACATGTGCTGGAAGAGCGGGCGCTGGCCTACCAGAATCGCTTCTGGGAAACACTGATGCGTCCCCACGCATTGACCGCGGTGGCCGACCAGGTCAGCAGCGGCAGCACCGTGACCATCTGTTCCGCCTCCCCTTCGCTGCTACTCAGGCCGTTCGCCGAGAAGCTCGGCGTGCACCTGATCGCCACCGAGCTGGAAGTGGTAGACGGCGTACTGACCGGCAGGATCGTCGGCCGCAACTGCCGGCGCGACGAGAAAGTCTGCCGCCTGGAGCGGCACTACGGTCCGCTGACCCAATACTCCCTGCGCGCCTGGGGCGACTCGCGCGGCGATACGGAACTGCTGGCGGCGGCGCTGGAGCGCTTCTGGAAACCGTTCCGCTGACCTGTTGCCGGGTATGGTCTGGTCCGAGTATCAATCCAAAGTGGGAACCAAACCGGGGCGAATGTCGCGATATCCGGCAGGAGAGCAGAATTCGGCTAACGTTCCGATAGGGTAGTTTCTCCTGCGCTCCCAAGCCCGGGCGGTTCCGCTTGCGGCGATACTCCGAAGCCTTCTTCGATGAAATCGTGCACTGGCGCCCGGAATCTCGCTTCGTTCCCTTCTTTTCTCCCCGCCGTTCCCGCACCAGCCACACAACCATCCCTTCCATAGCCCGAGCGGTTCATCCCTGGCCCTGGCGCCGGCTCCGCGAGCCGGCGCCCCCTTGGCGTTCGTCCGCTCATTCAGCCAAAGAGAACATCATGAACCAGAAAATTTCCCCGCCTCCACAGAAGCTCGACGGCCTGTTCCTGCTGGCCCTGTCGATGGCCGTGTTCTTCGTCGGCGTGACCGAGTTCATGCTGTCCTCCATGCTCGGGCCGCTGGCGCAGGCGTTCCACACCACTACCAGCGGCGCCGCCTGGCTGATCTCCAGCTACGCGTTCTCCTATGCGATCGCCGCGCCGTTGCTGGGCTACTTCTCCGACCGCATGCAACGCAGGAAGCTGCTGCTGCTCGCCCTGATCCTCTTCGCCGTCGATACCCTGGCCATCGTCATCGCCCCGACCCTGGAAATTGCCGTTGTCCTGCGGGTAATCGGGGGCATCGCCTCGGCAATCATCATTCCGACCACCTTCGCCCTGGTCGCGGAGGTGGTCGCCCCGCAAAGACAGGCCGGTGCCATGGGCCAGGTGATGCTCGGCATGACCCTCGGCATTGCCGCCGGCCCGGCACTGGCCGGCCTCCTCTCGGACTTCTTCGGCTGGGCGACGCCCTTCCTGATGGTCTCGTGCGGTTGCGTGCTGGTCTTCCTGATGGCGCGCCAGCGCCTTCCCGTGCAAGCCGTGGCACCGCGCGCCGAGGGCCACGCGCTGGGCTGGTGCAGGCAATGGAGCATCCTCAGGCCACTGATCGCCAAGGGGGCCTGGAACGGCACCGGGGTCGCCGGCCTGCTTCTCTCGGGAGAGGTGCTGCGCCAGCGCTACGGCTTCAGCACCGCGCAGATAGGCGTCAGCATCGCCGCCTTCGGCGTGGGCCTGGCCGTGGGCAACCTCGCCGCGGGTTACCTGCGGCGCTACCTGAAGCGCGACGAAGACATGCTCCTGCTGGTGCTGGCGCTCCTGGTGCTATCGATGTCGACCTTCATGCTCCTGCCGCTACCGTTGCCCGTGGCGCTCTTCTGCCTGGGCGCCTGGGGCACCGCGCTGGGCCTGGGCGCGCCGGCGGGCACGGTGGTACTCGCCTCGCGCTCCGGGCCGGACAAGGGCATGGTGCTGTCGTTCGCCGAGACGTTCAACAACATCGCCATTCTCGCCAGCGTGCCCCTGGCTGTGCGACTGCTGGAGCTGAAGGGGCCGCCCGCCACCCTGTGGGTATTGGGCATCGGCCTGGGCATCGGCGCCTGGTTCACCGTGCTGGACTGGTTCGCCAGCCGCAGGAGCGACGAAGCGCTGCCGTTGCGCGATTGACGGCGAGCGCCGGGGCCGCATGCCTGCCCCGGCTTCTCGGGCACGCGGCCGGCGTTACTCGACGGTGACCGACTTGGCCAGGTTGCGCGGCTGGTCGACGTCGGTGCCCTTGAGCACGGCGACATGGTACGAGAGCAATTGCAACGGGATGGTGTAGAGGATCGGCGAGAGCACGTCGCCGATGTGCGGCATGCCCACCACATGGGTGCCCTCGCCAGCCTCGATGCCCGCGCCTTCGTCGGCGAACACCACCAGTTCGCCGCCGCGGGCGCGGACTTCCTGCAGGTTCGACTTGAGCTTCTCCACCAGCTCGTTGTTCGGCGCCACGGTAACCACCGGCATGTCGCTGTCCACCAGCGCCAGCGGGCCATGCTTGAGTTCGCCGGCCGGGTAGGCTTCGGCATGGATATAGGAAATTTCCTTGAGCTTCAGCGCGCCTTCCAGGGCCACCGGGAACTGCGCGCCACGGCCGAGGAACAGGGTGTGGTGCTTCTCGGCGAACAGCTCGGAAACCTTCTCCACCGTCCGGTTCATCGCCAGCGCCTCGCCCAGCCGGGTCGGCAGGCGACGCAGTTCGTCCACCAGCTCGGCTTCGACGCCATCGGCCAGGCGCTTCTGCACCTGGCCGATGCCCAGGGTCAGCAGCAGCAGGGCGACCAACTGGGTGGTGAAGGCCTTGGTCGAGGCCACGCCGATTTCCGGGCCGGCCTGGGTCAGCAGGGTCAGGTCGGATTCGCGCACCAGCGAACTGGTGGCAACGTTGCAGATCGCCACGCTGGAGAGGAAGCCCAGCTCCTTGGCGTTGCGCAGGGCAGCCAGGGTGTCGGCGGTCTCACCGGACTGGGAGATGGTGACGAACAGGCAATCCGGCTGCACCGCGACCTTGCGGTAGCGGAACTCGCTGGCGACCTCCACCTGGCAGGGAATCCCGGTCAGGCTTTCCAGCCAGTAACGGGCGACCATGCCGGCGTGGTAACTGGTGCCGCAGGCGACGATCTGCACGTTGCGGACCTTGGCGAACAGCTCCGCCGCCTGCGGACCGAAGCTTTCAACCATTACCTGGTTCTGCCCGAGGCGGCCTTCCAGGGTACGCTGCACGACGCTGGGCTGCTCGTGGATTTCCTTGAGCATGAAATGCCGGTACTCGCCCTTGTCGGCGGCTTCGGCGCCTTCGTGGTACTGCACGGTCTCGCGCTGCACGTCGTTGCCCTGGACATCCCACAGGCGCACGCTGTCGCGACGGATCTCGGCGATATCGCCTTCTTCCAGGTAGATGAAGCGGTCGGTCACCTGGCGCAGCGCCAGTTGGTCGGAAGCGAGGAAGTTCTCGCCAAGCCCGAGGCCGATCACCAGCGGGCTGCCGCTGCGAGCGGCGACGATGCGGTCCGGCTGCGCCGCGCTGATCACTGCCAGGCCATAGGCCCCGTGCAATTCCTTGACCGCGTCCTTCAGCGCCAGGGTCAGGTCGCCGATGGACTGCAGCTTGTGGTGCAGCAGGTGGACGATGACCTCGGTGTCGGTCTGCGAGGTGAACACGTAGCCCAGCCCCTTGAGCCGCTCACGGAGAGGTTCGTGGTTCTCGATGATGCCGTTGTGCACCACCGCCAGTTCGTCGCTGGAGAAATGCGGGTGGGCGTTGCCTTCGGTTGGCGCGCCGTGGGTCGCCCAGCGGGTATGGGCGATGCCCAGGCGGCCGAGCAGCGGCGTACCGGCCAGGCCTTCCTCCAGGCTGGCGACCTTGCCGACCCGGCGGCAGCGCTGCAGCCTGCCTTCGTTATCGAAGACCGCCACGCCGGCGCTGTCGTAGCCGCGATACTCGAGGCGCTTGAGGCCTTCGATAAGGATGGGGGTGATGTTGCGCTCGGCGATCGCGCCTACGATTCCACACATGGGGTCTTTCTCCTTTCAGGCCTCGACCGGGGTGCAGATCAGCGTGACGCCCCGGGCGGTTATCTGTTCGCGCGCGGAAGGTTCCAGGCGCTCGTCGGTAATCAGGGTATGGATGCTGCTCCAGGGCAATTCCTGGTTGGGAATGCGCCGACCGACCTTGTCGGCCTCGGCCATGACGATCACCTCGCGGGCGACCTCGGCCATCACCCGGCTCAGGCCCAGCAATTCGTTGAACGTGGTCGTCCCGCGTTCGAGATCGATGCCGTCGGCACCGATGAATAGTTGGTCGAAGTCATAGGAACGCAGCACCTGCTCGGCAACCTGCCCCTGGAACGACTCGGAATGCGGATCCCAGGTCCCCCCGGTCATCAGCAGCACCGGCTCGTGCTCCAGTTCGCGCAGGGCGTTGACCACGTTCAGCGAGTTGGTCATCACCACCAGGCCCGGCTTGTGCCCGAGTTCGGGGATCATCGCCGCGGTGGTGCTGCCACTGTCGATGATGATCCGCGCATGCTCGCGGATGCGCGCCGCGGCGGCGCGACCGATAGCCTGCTTGTAGGGCGAGACGGGCTGCGCAGCTTCACCGATCAGTTCCTGCGGCATCGGCACCGCACCGCCGTAGCGACGCAACAGCAGGCCGTGGCTTTCCATGGCGGCGAGGTCCTTGCGGATGGTCACTTCCGAGGTGGAAAAGCGCTTGGCGAGTGCGTCCACGCTGACCTCGCCCTGCTCGGAAAGCAGCGCGAGGATGGCATGGCGACGTTGCGGCGTATTACGTTTCGAGATCACTTAAGTTTCGTTTCGAAAGAAAAGTGTGCGAATCAAAACTTATCCGGCGCTTCTCGTCAATGACTTTTCATCGGCTCGGCAGCACCGTATCGGGATCGAGATAGAACATCTTCTTCCAACCCTGGGTGCTGTCGTCGGCCAGCCAGGGATAGGGCAGCAAGGTGATGATCGCGTAGTGCAGGTGGGCCGGCTTGCCGCGCGCGTTGCCGGTGGTGCCGACCGTACCCAGGCGGGAACCGGCAAGGACCGGCTGGCCCGGATAGGCGTCGAGGCTATCGAGATGGGCGTAGTAATGCAGGCGCCACTTGGGCGCCAGCACCAGGACGACCTTGCCGCCGAGGGCGATCTCCCCGCGATAGAGCACCAGGCCGTAGCTGGCGGAGCGTACGGGGGTGCCGCTGCGGGCGAAGATGTCGATGCCCTTGTGCACTCCGGAGCGCCCCCAGGGCTCGAACCAGAAGGTTCGCGGATTCCAGTCGCGGGCACTGGCGCCTTCGACGGGTATCCGCGGCCATTCGGGCAGCACCGCCCAGGCTATGAGCAGCCCCAGCACGATCCGTTTCGCAGGCTTCGGCATCCGTGCCGCTCCGTTACTTCTTGATTTTTTCCGGGCGCTTCCAGTTTTCCAGGTTCTTCTGCCGGGCGCGGCCGAAGGCCAGGTTCTTCGCCGGAACCTCATGGGTGATGGTGGAGCCGGCCGCGGTCGTCGCGCCATCGCCGATCTTCAGCGGCGCCACCAGCGAGTTGTTCGAGCCGATGAACACATCGTCGCCCAGCTCGGTGCGGAACTTGTTCGCGCCATCGTAGTTGCAGGTGATGGTGCCGGCGCCGATGTTGCAGTTGGCGCCCAGCTCGGCATCGCCCAGGTAGCTCAGGTGGCCGGCCTTGCTGCCCTCGCCCAGGCGGGCATTCTTCAGTTCGACGAAGTTGCCGACATGGGCCCGAGCGCCGAGCACGCTGCCCGGACGCAGGCGGGCAAACGGACCGGCATCGCTACCCTCGCCCAGCTCCGCGCCTTCCAGGTGGCTGTTGGCCTTGATCACCGCGCCACGCCGCAGGACGCTGTCGCGAATCACGCAGTTCGGTCCGATGCGCACGTCGTCCTCGATCACCACGCGGCCTTCCAGCACCACATTGACGTCGATCAGCACGTCGCGGCCGACCGAGATTTCGCCACGGACATCCAGGCGCTGCGGATCGAGCAGGGTCACGCCCTGGCGCATCAGCTCCTCTGCGCGCATGCGCTGGTAGTGACGCTCCAGCTGGGCCTGTTGCATGCGGTCATTGACGCCCTGCACTTCCATCGCGTCCAGCGGTTGGGCGCTGGCCACCACCAGGCCGTCGCCGACCGCCATGGCGATCACGTCGGTCAGGTAGTACTCGCCCTGGGCGTTGTCGTTGGACAGGCGGCCGAGCCAGTCGGCAAGGCGCTTGCCCGGCACCGCGAGGATGCCGGTGTTGATCTCGCCGATCTGGCGCTGCGCCGGGGTCGCGTCCTTGTGCTCGACGATGGCCTGCACCGCGCCCTGGTCGTCACGGACGATGCGGCCGTAGCCGGTGGGGTCGAGCATGTCGACGGTGAGCAACGACAACTGGTCCGGGGTGACTTGCGCCAGCAGGCGCTGCAAGGTGTCCAGCTGGATCAGCGGCACGTCGCCGTAGAGGATCAGCACCTGGTCTGCACTGAGGAACGGCAGGGCCTGGGCCACCGCATGGCCCGTACCGAGCTGTTCGGCCTGGAGCACGAAATTCAGGTCGTCGGCGGCCATCCGCTCACGCACCAGATCCGCGCCGTGGCCGATCACCACGTGGATCCGTTCCGGCTGCAACTGGCGCGCGCAGTCGATGACGTGGCCGAGCATCGGCTTGCCGGCAATGGGATGGAGGACCTTGGGCAGGGCCGAACGCATGCGGGTGCCCTGGCCGGCGGCGAGAATCACGATTTCAAGGGACATGGACTGAACTACCGTTCCTGGTGGTCACAGGCAAAACCTGTGAGTGAAGATGCAAAACGAAAAAAGGGTAGCCCACAGGCTACCCTTTTCCCTGACACCGCTAGAAGTACCGGCTGGAAATCAGCCGCCGAACTTCTTGCGCAGTTGCTGGACGGTGCGCAGCTGGGCTGCGGCTTCGGCCAGACGCGCGGCAGCGGCGCTGTAGTCGAACTCGGCGCCCTTGCCCTGCAGCGCCTTTTCGGCAGCCTTCAGGGCTTCCTGGGCGGCCGCTTCGTCGAGGTCGCCGGCACGAACCACGGTGTCGGCGAGGACCTTGACCATGTTCGGCTGGACTTCGAGGAAACCGCCGGAGATGTAGTACACCTCCTGCTCGCCGCCCTGCTTGACCAGGCGGATGGGGCCCGGTTTCAGGTCGGTGATCAGCGGCGCGTGGCCCGGGGCGATACCCAGGTCACCCAGAGCGCCGTGCGCGATAACCATCTCGACCAGGCCGGAGAAGATCTCCGCCTCGGCGCTGACGATGTCGCAATGGACTGTTATGGCCATACGCTTGCCTCACATGAGCGCCCGTCGCCGGGCGCACAGGATTACAGTTTTTTGGCTTTCTCGACCGCTTCTTCGATACCGCCGACCATGTAGAACGCCTGCTCCGGCAGGTGATCGTAGTCGCCGTTGAGAATGCCCTTGAAGCCAGCGATGGTGTCCTTCAGGGAAACGTACTTGCCCGGCGAACCGGTGAAGACTTCCGCTACGAAGAACGGCTGGGACAGGAAGCGCTGGATCTTACGAGCGCGCGCCACCAGCAGCTTGTCGGCTTCGGACAGTTCGTCCATGCCCAGGATCGCGATGATGTCCTTCAGCTCCTTGTAGCGCTGCAGAACATACTGGACGCCGCGAGCGGTGTCGTAGTGATCCTGGCCGATCACCAGCGGATCGAGCTGGCGAGAGGTGGAGTCCAGCGGGTCGACCGCGGGGTAGATACCCAGCGAGGCGATGTCACGGGACAGTACGACGGTCGCGTCCAGGTGGGCGAAGGTGGTCGCCGGGGACGGGTCGGTGAGGTCGTCCGCGGGAACGTATACGGCCTGGATCGAGGTGATCGAGCCTTTCTTGGTGGAGGTGATGCGCTCCTGCAGAACGCCCATCTCTTCGGCCAGGGTCGGCTGATAGCCCACCGCGGACGGCATACGGCCCAGCAGTGCGGATACTTCGGTACCGGCGAGGGTGTAACGGTAGATGTTGTCGATGAACAACAGAACGTCACGGCCTTCGTCACGGAACTTCTCGGCCATGGTCAGGCCGGTCAGTGCGACGCGCAGACGGTTGCCCGGCGGCTCGTTCATCTGGCCGTATACCAGGGCTACCTTGTCCAGTACGTTGGAGTCCTTCATCTCGTGGTAGAAGTCGTTACCCTCACGAGTACGCTCGCCCACACCCGCGAACACGGAATAACCGCTGTGCTCGATGGCGATGTTACGGATCAGTTCCATCATGTTGACGGTCTTGCCCACGCCGGCGCCGCCGAACAGGCCTACCTTGCCGCCCTTGGCGAACGGGCAGACCAGGTCGATCACCTTGATGCCGGTTTCCAGCAGCTCGTTGCCGCCAGCCTGGTCGGCATAGGACGGAGCTTCGCGGTGGATGCCCCAGCGCTCTTCTTCGCCGATGGGACCGGCTTCGTCGATCGGGTTGCCCAGTACGTCCATGATCCGGCCCAGGGTCGCTTTACCGACCGGCACGGAGATGGCAGCACCAGTGCTGTCCACGTTCAGGCCACGCTTGAGGCCTTCGGTGGAACCCATCGCAATGGAACGAACCACGCCGTCGCCCAGCTGCTGCTGGACTTCCAGGGTGGTTTCAACGCCCTGAACCTTCAGGGCTTCATAGATGCTCGGCACGGCATCGCGCGGGAATTCCACGTCGATCACGGCGCCGATGATTTGAACGATACGTCCGCTACTCATGTCTGGTTCCTCTGAATTTTGAACCTGTTCTTACACCGCGGCAGCGCCGCCGACGATTTCCGAGATTTCCTGGGTGATCGCCGCCTGACGCGCCTTGTTGTAGATCAGCTGCAAATCGCTGATCAGCTCGCCGGCGTTGTCGGTAGCGTTCTTCATTGCAATCATCCGGGCCGCCTGCTCACAGGCGTTGTTCTCAACCACGGCCTGGTACACCTGGGATTCCACGTAACGCACCAGCAGCCCGTCGAGGAGCGACTTGGCGTCGGGTTCGTAGAGATAGTCCCAGTGGTGCTTCAGCTCCTGATCGTCATCGGCCACCAGCGGAATCAGCTGTTCCACGGTCGGCTTCTGGGTCATGGTGTTGACGAACTTGTTGGAGACCACGAACAGGCGATCGATACGGCCTTCGAGGTATGCGTCGAGCATCACCTTGACACTGCCGATCAGGTCGTTGATCGAAGGCTCTTCGCCGAGGTGGCTGATAGCTGCCACGACGTTGCCGCCGAAACTGCGGAAGAACGAAGCGCCCTTGCTACCGATCACGCAAAGGTCGATTTCTGCCCCTTGCTCGCGGTAGCCGCTCATGTCCTTGACGAGGGACTTGAACAGGTTGATGTTCAGACCGCCGCACAGACCACGGTCACTGCTCACCACGATGTAGCCGACGCGCTTGACTTCACGCTCGACCATGAACGGGTGACGGTATTCCGGGTTGGCGTTGGCCAGATGGCCGATCACCTGGCGAATACGCTCCGCGTAGGGACGGCCGGCCGCCATGCGCATTTGTGCCTTGCGCATCTTGCTCACCGCCACTTTTTCCATGGCATTGGTGATCTTTTGCGTGCTTTTGATGCTCGCAATCTTGCTGCGAATCTCTTTTGCGCCTGCCATTTGACACCTATCGGGTTAGCAGGCGGGAGCCTCGCGGCTCCCGCTGCGGCTTACCAGGTTTGGGTGGCCTTGAACTTCTCGATGCCGGCCTTGATGCCCGCGTCGATTTCGTCGTTGAAGTCACCTTTCTCGTTGATCTTCGCCAGCAGAGCGGCATGCTCGCGCTGGAAGTAGGAGATCAACGCCTGCTCGAAGCTACCGACCTTGGCGATTTCGACGTCCTGCAGGAAGCCACGCTCGGCGGCATACAGGGACAGCGACATCTCGGCGATCGACATCGGCGCGTACTGCTTCTGCTTCATCAGCTCGGTAACGCGCTGACCATGCTCCAGCTGCTTGCGGGTCGCTTCGTCCAGGTCCGAGGCGAACTGGGCGAAGGCCGCCAGTTCACGGTACTGGGCCAGAGCGGTACGGATGCCGCCGGACAGCTTCTTGATGATCTTGGTCTGGGCCGCGCCACCTACGCGGGATACCGAGATACCGGCGTTGACGGCCGGACGGATACCCGAGTTGAACATGGCGGATTCCAGGAAGATCTGGCCGTCGGTGATCGAGATCACGTTGGTCGGAACGAACGCGGAAACGTCGCCTGCCTGGGTCTCGATGATCGGCAGCGCGGTCAGCGAGCCGGTCTTGCCGGTCACGGC
Source organism: Pseudomonas aeruginosa (assembly GCF_001457615.1). GTDB lineage: Bacteria > Pseudomonadota > Gammaproteobacteria > Pseudomonadales > Pseudomonadaceae > Pseudomonas > Pseudomonas aeruginosa. The sequence goes on from NZ_LN831024.1 coordinate 6,303,287, forward strand.
GCCGTTGGTGAACTTCTCGACATACTCTTCGGAAACGCGGGAAGCGCGCTCCAGCAGACGGCTGTGGAGATAGAACACGTCGCCCGGGTAGGCTTCGCGGCCCGGCGGACGGCGCAGCAGCAGGGAGATCTGGCGATAAGCCACGGCCTGCTTGGACAGGTCGTCGTAGACGATCAGGGCGTCTTCGCCGCGATCGCGGAAGTATTCGCCCATGGTGCAACCGGAGTACGGCGCCAGGTATTGCAGGGCGGCGGACTCGGAAGCGCTGGCGGCGACCACGATGGTGTTGGCCAGGGCACCGTTCTCTTCCAGCTTGCGTACGACGTTGGCGATAGTGGACTGCTTCTGGCCGATGGCCACGTAGACGCACTTAATACCGCTGTCTTTCTGGTTGATGATGGCGTCGACCGCGAGGGCGGTCTTGCCGATCTGGCGGTCGCCGATGATCAGCTCGCGCTGGCCACGGCCTACCGGGATCATGGCGTCGACCGACTTGTAGCCGGTCTGTACCGGCTGGTCTACCGACTTACGCCAGATCACGCCCGGAGCGACCTTCTCGACCGCGTCGGTGGCCTTGGCGTCGATCGGACCCTTGCCGTCGATCGGATTGCCCAGTGCGTCGACTACGCGACCCAGCAGTTCCGGACCGACCGGAACCTCCAGGATGCGCCCGGTGCACTTGGCGTTCATGCCTTCGGCGAGGCCCTGGTATTCACCCAGGACCACGGCACCCACGGAATCCTGCTCCAGGTTCAGCGCCATACCGTAGACGCCGCCCGGGAACTCGATCATCTCGCCGTACATGACGTCGGCCAGACCGTAGATGCGCACGATACCGTCGGACACGCTGACGATGGTGCCTTCGTTTCGTGCTTGGGAGGCGACGTCGAGTTTCTCGATGCGCCCCTTGATGATTTCACTAATTTCGGAAGGATTGAGTTGCTGCATGCCGCTGCCCCTTCAAACTCAAGATTTCAACGCTTCGGCCAGTTTCGCGAGCTTGCCGCGCACCGAGCCATCGATTACCAAGTCACCGGCGCGAATGATCACGCCGCCGATCAGGCTCGCGTCTTCCGACGCATGTAGCCGCACTTCGCGACTGAGCCGGGCGCTGAGAGCCTTGGCGAGTTTGTCCTGCTGTTCTTTGCTCAAGGTGAAGGCACTGGTGACTTCTACCTCGACCGACTTTTCCTGCTCGGCCTTCAACTGCTCGTACATCTCAGCGATGGTCGGCAGCAGTTCGAGCCGCTTGTTCTCAGCCACAGTCCGGACGAAGTTCTGGGCTGGTGCATTCAGCTTGTCGCCGCACACATCGATCAGGCTCTGGGCCTTGGCCGAAGAGGTCAGCTGAGGCTCTTTGAGCAGCTGGCGCACGGTGTCGTCCTGCGACACTGCGGCCAGCACACCCAGCGCAGCCGACCAATCGGCCAGTTGCTGATGAGCCTGGGCGTACTCGAAAGCCGCCTTTGCGTAGGGACGAGCCAACGTGGTCAGTTCTGCCATAGCGCCCTCGCTTAGATCTCGGCTGCCAGTTTGGAAACCAGCTGCTCGTGCGCGTTTGCGTCGATCGAAGCACCCAGGATCTTCTCTGCGCCGGTGACGGCCAGGGCACCCACTTGGGCACGCAGGGCGTCCTTGACGCTGTTCAGTTCCTGTTCGATTTCCGCTTGGGCCTGGGCCTTCAGGCGTTCGCCTTCGGTACGGGCCTGGTCGCGGGCTTCATCGACGATCTGGTTAGCGCGTTTCTTCGCCTGTTCGACGATTTCGGCTGCCTGAGCCTTGGCTTCGCGCAGTTGCTGGCCCGCTTTCTCATGAGCCAGCTCCAGATCACGAGCCGCGCGGTTGGCAGCGTCCAGGCCGTCAGCGATCTTCTTCTGACGCTCTTGCAGAGCCGCGATGACCGGAGGCCACACGAACTTCATGCAGAACAGCACAAAGATGAAGAACGCAACGGACTGGCCAATCAGGGTTGCATTAATGTTCACGCCAACACCTCGCTCGTTCGTTGTCCGTCAAACACTCAAATCGAATGATTCGAGTGATTAGCCGGCGATTTGACCAACGAAGGGATTCGCGAAGGTGAAGAACAGGGCGATACCCACACCGATCATGGTCACGGCGTCCAGCAGGCCGGCGACGATGAACATTTTCACCTGCAGCATCGGAACCATTTCAGGCTGACGAGCTGCGCCTTCCAGGAACTTGCCACCCAGCAGACCGAAACCGATGGCGGTACCCAGGGCACCCAGGCCAATCAGCAGAGCAACGGCGATAGCAGTCAGTCCAACTACAGTTTCCATTTTTCCTCCCGACTTTTTGTCGTGTTGGTTAAAGGTTGAAGCGAATCGATTAATGGTTGTCTTCGTGCGCCATCGACAGGTAGACGATGGTCAGCATCATGAAGATGAAGGCCTGCAGGGTGATGATCAGGATGTGGAACACAGCCCACGCCCAGTTCAGGGCTACGCCCAGGGCACTCAGCAGGAACATTCCGCTACCGAACATGACGGCGATCAGAATGAAGATCAGTTCGCCGGCATACATGTTGCCGAACAGACGCAGCGCCAGCGAAACCGGCTTGGCGATCAGGGTCACGAACTCGAGCAGGAAGTTCACCGGAATCAGCAGGATCTGAACGACGATGTTCTTGCTGCTGAAGGGGTGCAGGGTCAGTTCACCGAGGAAGCCGCCGATGCCCTTGACCTTGATGCTGTAAAAGACGATCAGGGCGAACACCGAGATCGACAGGCCGAGGGTGGCGTTCGGGTCGGTGGTGGCCACCGCGCGGAAGAACAGGTGCTCGTCGCCGGTGATCTTCGCGGCCAGCATCGGCAGGTAGTCCACCGGTACCAGGTCGATCAGGTTGAGCAGGAAGATCCAGACGAACACGGTCAGGGCCAGGGGCGCGATCAACGGGTTCCGCCCGTGGAAGGTGTCCTTGACGCTGGTGTCGACGAACTCGACCATCACCTCGACGAAGTTCTGCAGTCCACCCGGCTGGCCGCTGGTGGCCTTCTTGGCCGCCAGGCGGAAGATGAACAGGAACACCACGCCGAGCAGTACCGACCAGCCCAGGGTGTCTACGTGGAATGCCCAGAAGCCCATTTCCTTGGCTTGCTCGGCGGTGTGGGCGAACCCCCAATCACCATTAGGCAGACGCCCGAAGGTCAGGTTCTGCAAGTGGTGCTGGATGTAACCCGAAGCGGTTTCTGCTGCCATGTTTGCCTCAATCGCTCTAAGGTCTTGTAAATGTTTTTCCCATCAGCAGGGGTGCGCACCAGCTGACCATCAGGGTCAGCAGATAGACACCGAACAGAGCCGGCGCCATCAGTGGCTTCACGCCTGCGAACGTCAGTGCGAAGAGCACCGCCGTCAGAATCAGTTTCCCGGCTTCGCCCGCATAGAAAGAGCGAACGATTTCCCGGGCAGCCCGCGCTCCGCTGAAACGGAACGCCTTGTAGGCGAAATAACAATTCGGCAACCAGGCGATCATCCCTCCCAGCAGTCCGGAATATCCGGCTACCGGTCCCCAAGAAATCCACAGGGAGATCGCAGCAACAAGCACTACTACCAGTTGGACGAGCAGCAATCTGAATGCCGGCAGGCGACTTGGCATGCGGGACTCCATCGCGCTCTCAGTCTTCTGGTGTCGGCACTGCCAAATCAACGACTTGGCATAAAAAGTGCCCACAAAATAGCGCGCAGAGTATAGGGGGGGAGTCCCCCCTGTTCAACTGGCTGGTAGTGATTTCCGACTACCCGCTACAACCCAAAGTGTGTCAACGGATGTGGGCGAGAACGCCCTGCAGTTCATCCAGGGAGCTGTAGCGGATGACCAACTGTCCCTTGCCCTTCTGACCATGCCGGATCTGCACCGAAGCGCCCAGGCGCTCGGCCAGGCGCTGTTCCAGGCGGGCGATGTCCGGGTCGCTCTTGACCGGTCCCGCAGGCTTGCCCGGGGCATGCGTCCACTGCCGAACCAGGGCTTCGGTCTGACGTACGGTCAGCCCATGTGCGACAACATGTCGCGCCCCTTCCACCTGCCGTTCTGCCGGCAGACCGAGGAGCGCACGGGCATGGCCCATCTCCAGGTCGCCATGGGAAAGCAGGGTCTTGATCTCTTCCGGCAGGCCGATCAGGCGCAGCAGGTTGGTAATGGTCGCGCGCGACTTGCCGACCGCTTCCGCGACCTGCTGCTGGGTCAGCTGGAACTCCTGCTGCAAGCGCTGCAGGGCAGCGGCTTCCTCGATCGGGTTAAGGTCCTCGCGCTGGATGTTCTCGATCAGCGCCATGGCGATGGCCGCTTCGTCCGGCACGTCGCGCACCAGCGCCGGGATCTTTTCCAGTCCGGCCTGCTGGCTGGCCCGCCAGCGCCGCTCGCCGGCGATGATCTCGTAGCGGCCATTGGCGATCGGCCGCACCACGATGGGCTGCATCACGCCCTGGGCCTTGATCGACTGCGCCAGTTCCTCCAGCGCCTGAGGGTCCATGTCGCGACGCGGCTGGTACTTGCCGCGCTGCATCAGGTCGAGGGGGATCTGCTGCAACTCGCGGCGGTCGGCCTGTACGGCTTCCTCCTGCAGTTTGGCGGGACTCGAGCCGCCCAGCAGGGCATCGAGCCCGCGTCCCAGTCCACGTTTCTTGGCTGCCATGCGGGTTCCTTATGCGGTTGCGGCGCGGCCTTGGGCGCGCTGGCGGCGGACCAGCTCGCCGGCCAGCGCCAGGTAGGCGATGGCGCCGCGGGATTGCTTGTCGTAAACCAGCGCCGGCATGCCGAAGCTGGGGGCTTCGGCGAGGCGCACGTTACGCGGGATGACGGTGCTGTAGAGGGTGTCGCCGAAATGCTCCTGCAACTGCGCGGAGACATCATTGGTCAGGCTGATGCGCGGATCGTACATGGTCCGCAACAGACCCTCGATCTTCAGCGTCGGGTTGAGCAACTGGCCGATGCGCTGGATGCTGTTCATCAGGTCGGTCAGCCCCTCCAGCGCGTAGTACTCACACTGCATGGGGATGATCACGCCGTCGGCGGCGGTCAGCGCGTTGACGGTGAGCATCGACAGCGACGGCGGGCAGTCGATGAGGATGTAGTCGTAGTTCTCGCGGATCGGCGCCAGCGCGTTGCGCAGGCGATTTTCCTTCATGTCCATTTCCAGCAGCACCACTTCCGCGGCGGTCAGGTCGCGGTTGGCCGGCAGCAACTGGTAGCCGCCGTGTTCGGAGAACTGCATGGCCTCGGCGAGGTTGCACTCGCCGGTGAGCACGTCGTAGATGGAGTGCTCCAGGTTGTGCTTGTCGATGCCGCTGCCGGTGGTGGCGTTGCCCTGGGGATCCAGGTCCAGCAGGAGGACGCGGCGCTTGGTCGCCACGAGGGAGGCCGCGAGGTTGATACAGGTCGTGGTCTTGCCGACACCGCCTTTCTGGTTGGCGATCGCGAATACCTTAGCCATGGTTATCCCTGTTCCCCCTCATGCTGTGCGCCGCAGTATCAGCAGATGCCGCTGACCTTGGCAACCGGGTACCGCCAGCGCGTGCTCGGCTTCGACCCGGAAATCCTCCGGGAGTGCCGCCAGCTCTTCGTTCGGATGCACGCCCTTCATCGCCAGCCAGCGGGTTTCCTGGCCACCGAGGTGGCGGGTCCAGTTGGCGAAGTCCTCCAGGCTGCTGAAAGCGCGGGAAACGATGCCATCGAAGGGGCTCTCGGGACGGAAGGCTTCCACCCGGCTGTGCACGACTTCGAGGTTGGCCAGCTTCAGCTCGAGCTTCACCTGGGTCAGGAAGCGGGTCTTCTTGCCGTTGCTGTCGAGCAGGGTCAGGCGCTTTTCCGGGAACAGGATGGCCAGCGGCACGCCGGGCATGCCGCCGCCGCTGCCGACATCCAGCCAGTTATCCCCAGCCTCGGCATAAGGCACGATGCTCAGGCTGTCGAGCAGGTGGCGCGAAACCATCTCGTCCGGGTCGCGTACGGCGGTCAGGTTGTAGGCCTTGTTCCATTTGATCAGCAGGGCCAGGTAGGCCAGCAGCTGGCGTTGCTTGTCGGCGTCGAGGGCGACGCCTAGCTCGTCAGCACCGCGCGCGAGTTCGTCGGCGTGGTGTTGGGTTACCGCAGACATCAAGCGCTCTGCTCCAGTTGGCGGCCAGAGGCACGCTTCTTCAGGTGGATCAACAACAGCGAAATCGCAGCCGGCGTGACGCCGGGGATCCGCGAAGCCTGTCCGAGGGTTTCCGGACGGGCCTGGTTCAGCTTGTTCTGGATTTCCTTCGACAGGCCGGAAATCCCCAGGTAATCGATATCCACAGGCAGGCGGGTATCTTCGCTGGCGCGCAGACGGGAGATTTCCTCCTGCTGGCGGTCGATGTAGCCGGCGTACTTGGTGCGAATCTCCACCTGCTCGGCCACCTGGGGGTTATCCACAGCGTTGCCGGTGATCTCCACCAGGCCGGCGTAATCGATCTCGGGGCGGCTCAGCAGGTTGAGCAGATTGTATTCATGGGTCAGCGGCGTACCGAAGCGCTCGGCGATGGCGTCGCCCTGCGGGGTATTCGGCCGCACCCAGGTGCTCTTCAGCCGCTGTTCCTCGCGTTCGATACCTTCGCGCTTGGCTTCGAAGGCAGCCCAGCGCCGATCGTCGACAAGGCCCAGCTCGCGTCCCTTCTCGGTGAGACGCAGGTCGGCGTTGTCCTCGCGGAGGATCAGGCGGTATTCCGCCCGCGAGGTGAACATGCGGTACGGCTCCTGGGTGCCGAGCGTGATCAGGTCGTCCACCAGCACGCCGATGTAGGCCTCGTCGCGGCGCGGGCACCAGCTGTCCTTGCCTTGCGAACGCAACGCAGCATTGGCGCCGGCCAGCAGGCCCTGGGCGCCAGCTTCCTCGTAGCCGGTGGTGCCGTTGATCTGGCCGGCGAAGAACAGGCCGCCGATGACCTTGGTCTCCAGGCTGTACCTGAGATCGCGGGGATCGAAGAAGTCGTACTCGATCGCATAGCCCGGCCGCACGATGTGGGCGTTTTCCATGCCACGGATGGAACGCACGATCTGCAGTTGCACGTCGAACGGCAGGGACGTGGAAATGCCGTTGGGATACAGCTCGTGGGTCGTCAGGCCTTCCGGCTCGAGGAAGACCTGGTGGCTTTCCTTGTCGGCGAAGCGATGGATCTTGTCTTCGATCGAAGGGCAGTAGCGCGGGCCGATGCCTTCGATCACACCGGAATACATCGGCGAACGATCGAGGTTGGCGGCGATGATCTCGTGGGTCCGGGCGTTGGTATGGGTGATCCAGCAACTGACCTGCTCGGGATGCTGTTCCTTCGAACCGAGGAAGGACATCACCGGGATCGGCGTGTCGCCCGGCTGCTCGGTCATCACCGAGAAGTCCACGCTGCGCCCGTCGATCCGCGGCGGCGTACCGGTCTTCAGCCGGCCGACCCGCAGCGGCAATTCACGCAGACGCCGCGCCAGTGCGATGGACGGCGGGTCGCCGGCGCGTCCGCCTGAGTAGTTCTCCAGGCCGATGTGGATAAGTCCGCCGAGGAAGGTGCCGGTAGTCAGGACCACGTTGTCGGCATGGAAGCGCAGTCCCATCTGGGTCACTACGCCGCGGACCTGATCCTGCTCGACGATCAGGTCGTCGCAGGCCTGCTGGAATATCCACAGGTTCGGCTGGTTTTCCAGTGTATGGCGGATAGCGGCCTTATAGAGCACGCGATCGGCTTGTGCACGAGTGGCGCGCACTGCCGGCCCCTTGCGGCTGTTAAGGATGCGGAACTGGATACCGCCCTTGTCGGTGGCTTCGGCCATGGCGCCGCCAAGGGCGTCGATTTCCTTGACCAGATGGCTCTTGCCGATGCCGCCGATGGCGGGGTTGCAGCTCATCTGCCCCAGGGTTTCCACATTGTGGGTCAACAGCAGGGTTTTCACACCCATGCGCGCAGCCGCGAGTGCGGCTTCGGTGCCTGCATGGCCACCGCCGATCACGATTACGTCAAAACGGGTAGGGAAATCCACCACGCACCTCGGCCTGTTCAGAAGCAGGAATTCAGGAAAGCCGGACAGTATAAGGATTTAGCGAACCTGAATGAAGACTCCTGGACAAAAAATAGCCAATCCAGATCGAGGGAGCAAAACGGCTCGGCGGGCTTACAAAAAATAAAAGGAAAGGAATGTTTATATCTTTTTAGAACTTGTGTTTATTGCTTAGCAGCGGCTTTTCTGTTGATAAGTACGTCGAGCCCAGTAAAGACATAGCCTGTAGCGAATGATAAGGCTGTCCCAAACCCTATCTGGGCCCTGTTGATAAGCGTTTTTTAGCTGTGGATGGAATGGCTCGTTATCAACATGTGGAGTTATGCACAGAGCTTCGGCGGGTTTATCTACCCTCCTGTCCCTGGGGTTTTCCACAGGTTTCAGGCGAGCGTATCCGGGCCGCGGCAGGACCGCAGCCAGGTAGGAGAAGGAGATGGAAAGGCGTGGGAAAGGCTCAGTCGTTGCCGCTTTCCAGCGTATCGATGGATGACGACAGGCGCTCGAAGCGGCGCTTGGCGGAGACCTGGAAATCCCGCTCGGAGCCCTCGTTAGCGGGTTTGCGCAGCAGTAGCCGAGCACTGAGCCCGCTAGAGCGGTCGTAACTGCCGAACCAGTCGATCATCTGTCCGACCTGGCATTCGCCGCCGAGCCACACCGCCAGGTTGGCTACGATCTCCATGCTGTAGTGTCCGAGTGCTCGCCGTGGGACGCCTTGGGAGCCGAAGGCGAGGGCCCCGCCTGGCCGGTATCGACGGAGTCCAGGGTCTGCAACAGCTCTTTTCGCAGAATCTCTTCCAGGCTTGTGGATAAACCGCTTACCGGGTTGACTTGCGTGCACGGAACGTCCCGGCGCGTGGCGATAGCGCCAGGCGAGACAACGGGATAGATACGCCGTTCGAGAGGGGCGAGCAGATAGAGATTGACCACAGCGCAGCGCCTTCGCGGACGCCGGATCGGAGCGCGGTGCCTGTGCATAAACCTCTCCCAGGTGGATATCCATCCCATGCAGACCGACATCGGCGCAGATGGTTTTCTCGGGGACGAAGCGGCGCGCCGGCAATCCATGCCTGCGTGGTTGAGTGCCGGCGGCAAGGGGCACAGTGAAAGGAAAGTACGCAGAACCGGAGCGAACCTTGCCCTGGTTATCCACAACTCGGCGTGGGCCGAGCCCCATTACTTGCCGATGCAGAAACTCGAGAAGATGCGACCCAGCAGGTCGTCGGGGGTGAATGCGCCGGTGATTTCGCCCAGGTGCTGCTGGGCCTGGCGCAGATCCTCGGCCAGCAGTTCGCCGGCGCCATTGTGGATAAGTTGGCTGTGGCCATGCTCCAGCGCCTGCCCTGCCAGGCGTAGCGCTTCCAAGTGGCGCCGGCGGGCGCTGAAACCGCTTTCCGCGGTCTGTTCGAAGCCCATGCAGGCCTTCAGGTGTTCGCGCAGCAGCTCCAGGCCGGCGCCGGTGCGCGCCGAGAGGGTGATGGTGACGTGGCCGTCCGCGCTTTCCTCGAGGCCAATGGACTCTGTGGACAAATCCGCCTTGTTGCGGATCAGGGTGACCTTGCCCGGTTCCGGTCGCTGGTCGAGAAACTCCGGCCATAGGGAAAACGGGTCCGCTGCTTCCGGGGCGGTGGCGTCCACCACCAGCAGCACGCGATCGGCTTCGCCGATGGCTTTCAGCGCACGTTCCACGCCGATCTTTTCCACATGGTCCTCGGTATCCCGCAGGCCTGCGGTGTCCACCACATGCAGGGGCATGCCATCGATGTGGATATGTTCGCGCAATACATCGCGGGTGGTGCCGGCTATGTCCGTGACGATGGCCGCCTCGCGACCGGCCAGGGCATTCAGCAGGCTGGACTTGCCGGCATTCGGTCGTCCGGCGATGACCACGGTCATGCCGTCGCGCAGCAGGGCGCCTTGGGAAGCTTCGCGCTGCACTGTGGATAATTCTGTGCGTACTTTTTCCAGAAGCCCCAGTACATGGCCATCGGCGAGGAAGTCGATTTCTTCCTCGGGGAAGTCGATGGCGGCTTCGACATAGATGCGCAGGGAAATCAGTTGCTCGGTCAATGCATGTACCCGGCGTGAGAATTCGCCCTGCAGGGAACGCAATGCATTGCGCGCGGCCTGCTCCGAGCTGGCCTCGATCAGATCGGCGATGGCTTCGGCCTGGGCCAGGTCGAGCTTGTCGTTGAGGAACGCGCGCTCGCTGAACTCGCCCGGTCGCGCCTGGCGGGCGCCCAGTTCCAGACAACGCTGCACCAGCAGGTCGAGTACCACGGGGCCGCCGTGCCCCTGCAGTTCGAGTACGTCTTCGCCGGTGAACGAGTTCGGGCCGGGGAAATACAGTGACAGGCCTTCGTCGATCACCTGCCCACCGGCATCGAGGAACGGTCCGTAATGCGCATGCCGGGCTTTCAGCTGGCGTCCGCTCACGGCCACGGCCATCTGTCCGGCGAGAGGTCCGGAGACGCGGACGATTCCCACGCCGCCGCGGCCCTGGGCGGTAGCGATCGCGACGATGGTTTCGGTGGCGGCTTGCATGTGGATATCTCCGGATAGCAAGACGCCCCTCGAGGGGGCGTCTTGTTGTGGACAGTTTTCGCGATAGACGTCAGGCGGTCTTCGCGGCTGCTTCGATCTTGCGGGTAATGTACCACTGCTGTGCGATCGACAGGCAGTTGTTGACTACCCAGTACAGCACCAGACCGGCTGGGAACCAGAGGAAGAAGAAGGTGAAGATGATCGGCATCAGTTTCATCACCTTGGCCTGCATCGGGTCCGGCGGGGTCGGGTTGAGCATCTGCTGGATCAGCATGGTGCCGCCCATGACGATCGGCAGGATGAAGAACGGATCCTTCACCGACAGGTCGGTGATCCAGCCGAGCCACGGCGCCTGGCGCATTTCCACGCTTTCCAGGAGTACCCAGTAGAGGGAGAGGAAGACCGGCATCTGGACCAGGATCGGCAGGCAGCCGCCCAGCGGATTGATCTTCTCCTTCTTGTACAGCTCCATCATCGCCTGGGACATCTTCTGCCGATCGTCGCCGTGCTGTTCCTTGATCGCCTGCATCTTCGGCGACACCGCGCGCATGCGCGCCATCGAACGGTAGCTGGCGGCGGACAACGGGAAGAAGGCCAGCTTGATCAGGACGGTCAGGGCGATGATCGACCAGCCCCAGTTGCCGATCAGGCTGTGGATATGTTGCAGCAGCCAGAAGATCGGCTGGGCGATGAACCAAAGGAAACCGTAGTCGACGGTCAGTTCCAGGCCCGGGGAGAGTTCCTTCAGGTGCTTCTGGAGTTTCGGGCCGGCATACAGGGTCAGGTCGGTTTCCACCTTGCTACCCGCCGGAACGCTCAGGGTCGGGCCGGTGAAACCGACGATGTAGTTGCCCTGGCCGTCCTTGCGGGTCATGACCTGGTGCTGCTCGCCCTTGGTCGGAACCCAGGCGGTCACGAAGTAGTGTTGCAGCCAGGCGACCCAGCCACCCTGCACGGACTCCTTGAACTGTTCCTTGTCCATGTCCTTGGTGGAGATCTTCTTGTACGGCGAATCCGGGGTCCAGACCGCGGCGCCGAGGTAGGTGGACACCCCGGTGGCGGTGGTCGAGGACGGGTCGGCGCTGCCGTCGCGCTTGAGCTGGGCGAACAGGTTGCCGCTCCAGGTCTTGCCGCTCTGGTTGTCGATCAGGTAGCTGACGCCGACCTGATAGGCGTTTTCATTGATGCACTCGATCTTCTTCTGGGCCTTTTCCTTGTCCGAGCAATCGGCTTTCAGGCCACGGTGGAAGGTGAAGCGCTTGATGTAGTTGACACCGTCGTGGCTGAAGCTCAGGTCCACGACCAGTTCGTTCTGGCCGTCGGCCAACTGGTAGCTGCTCTGCGCACTGTGGAACAGCGGGCGGCCGGCGCTGCTGGCGTCCGGGCCGTCGGCACCGGTGAGGCCGCTCTGCGCCAGGTAGGTACGTTCGCGACCGTTGTCGAACAGCGGGAACGGCACGTCCGGACGGTCCAGGCGGCGCGGATACTGCAACAGGCCGAGCTGGACGATATCGCCGCCACGGGGATCGATGGCCAGGTCGAGGACGTCGGTCTTCACCTGGATCAGCTTGTCGCTGACCGCAACCGGCTTGTCGGCGGCTTCGCTGCCGGCCGCGCTGCTCTGGGCAGTGGGAACGTCACTGCTGGTGCCCGAGGCGGACGGAGTGTCCGGCAGGCCTTGCGTGGTGTTCATCGAAGCGCTGGCGGCGGGCAGCTCAGGCTGACCGTAATCCTTGTTCCACTGGAGAACCAGCAGGTAGGACACGACTGCAAGGGCGACGATGAGAATCGAGCGTTGAATGTCCATGGTTACTCGGCCATCGAGAAAGGGCGGTGCTTGAAGGAAACTGACAGTAGCAGATCGCGGCTACGGGATTGCCAGTGATGGAGCCGAGTGGAGGAAACCGCACTCGGGCGACCATTGCGTCGCGGGCCATGCTGCGCGATAGCCTCGTACGCTAGGGAAGTACAACTTGGCTGGGAACGACGGTGCCGGGTCATCGAAGGGGGGATGACACTACAGGGATCGGGATGCGCGGGCATCGACCTATGCATGAGTACCGTCGGCCACGCCAGGGGCGTCAGCAGGGCTTTCCGTGCGAGGTCGATTGCGCAACAGGCGTTTCCAGAGCTTGCCGAACTGCTGGTGCAGCTCCGGATTTTCCAGTTCGCCCAGGCCTTTGCGCGCGATCACCACGATATCCCAGCCAGCCAGGGTTTCCTGGTTATGGCGGAACGATTCGCGGATCAGGCGTTTGAGGCGATTGCGCTGGACGGCGAGCTTGACGTTCTTCTTGCCGATCACCAGGCCCAGGCGGGGGTGATCGAGACCGTTCTCGCGCGCCAGCAGCAGGACGTGCTTGCCGGGGACCTTGCCGGTCGGAGAGTCGAAGACTGCGCTGAATTGCCGGGCTGTCAGTAGACGCTTGTCCCGGTCGAAGTCCCGACTCACCACCCGTACCGGATAAATCAGACGGTCAGACGCTTACGGCCTTTGGCGCGACGACGCGACAGAACCTGACGGCCGTTCTTGGTGGCCATACGGGCGCGGAAACCGTGGACGCGAGCGCGCTTGAGGGTGCTGGGTTGGAAAGTACGTTTCATGATTCGGTACCTGGGTTGACGACTTGAGGTCGCAGTGACCCCGTTTAAAGAGACCGGCGATTCTAGTGAAATCGAACGGGCAGGTCAATTTCCAACCAGCGATGACGTAATAGATAGATACAAGGAAGTCATTTTTCTTTTAAAGGATAGAAACGGTTAATGCTCTTGGGACGGCGCTTTTCTGTGCATAACTCGATGAAGCCCAGCAATTGCGTGTTTCTCCGGCAGGCAAAAGGTTGTCGAGAACCGGTGTCGAGGCTGTTTCCTTCCTGAGCGAAGCCTGGGGATGAACGAGATGGTTATCCACAGCGGTTTTTTCCACACGGCTGTGCGCAGGGATGTACCCCCTTCAAAGCAAGGGTTATCCACAAAGTCCAGGACGACCGTCCGTCGGCCTGCCTGCTTTTATTAAGGTCTTGATTTGCTTGGGGCCTCAGCGCATCGGCATGTGGATAAGTCCGGCCCGTCCGGCTACAATAGGCGCTTATTTCGTTGTGCCGCCTTTCCAATCTTTGGGGGATATCC